>CAYSGK010000099.1:0-7659 GCA_964430395.1 uncultured Methylophaga sp. | reverse complement strand
TTCAGCCACAACCCGAAGGGCTGGTACTATTTTCCGCCTCACGGCGTTGGAAATGACTTATGTAGAGTAACAACATCGCAGCATTTCCTCCTTGTGAGACAAAAAATAGCCTCCAGCAGTAGTGGCTCTGAAAGATCAACAGACCCTAATATTTCAATAGTTCTAACATGTCAGTTATATATGATAAAATGACGTGTTTTGTATTTAACTTTTTATAATCTTGAGGATGAACAATGGCGATCGAACGTACTATTTCTATTATTAAACCAGATGCTGTGGCAAAAAATGTGATAGGTGATATCTATTCACGCTTTGAAAAAGCAGGGTTAAAAATCATTGCAGCACGCATGATTCATCTAACACAAGGCCAGGCAGAAGGTTTTTATGCTGAGCATAGCGAACGTCCATTTTTTGGTGCACTTGTTAGCTTTATGACATCTGGTCCTGTCATGGTTCAAGTTTTAGAAGGTGAAAATGCGGTGTTAACAAATCGTGAATTGATGGGAGCAACTAACCCTGCCGATGCCGATGCAGGTACTATTCGTGCTGATTTTGCGGAAAGTATTGATGAAAATGCAGTGCATGGTTCAGACTCCACGCAAAGTGCGGAACGTGAGATTGCTTATTTCTTTACTGAGGATCAACTTTGCGCTCGTACTCGTTAATAGTGATTATTTGATCTAATGGCGCGTACTAATCTTGCAGGATTAGATCTTTTGGGTCTGGAAGCTTTTTTTGCCAACATAGGCGAAAAAAGTTTTCGGGCGCGCCAATTAGCTCAATGGATCCATCAATACCGTGTGGTGGACTTTGCTAAGATGACAAATTTGAGCAAAGTCTTGCGGCAAAAGTTAGCAGAAAAAGCTGAAATAACGCTACCAGAAGTTTTAGAAGAACATATTTCTAAAGACGGTACGCGTAAATGGATCATCCGCCTATCCTGTGGCAACTCTATTGAAACAGTCTATATTCCTGAAAAAGGACGTGGCACACTGTGTGTATCATCACAAGTAGGTTGTACCTTAGCATGTACATTTTGCTCAACGGGGCAGCAGGGCTTTAATCGAAACCTGCAAGCCAGTGAAATTATTGGTCAACTATGGTTGGCAAATGAATATTTAGGCAAAGATCCTAAAGGCAACCGTGTGGTGTCCAATGTGGTGATGATGGGGATGGGTGAACCATTAGCTAATTATGATAATGTTGTCACCGCAATGAATCTAATGCGTGATGATTTAGCCTATGGCATTTCATGGCGACGAGTAACTTTGAGCACATCAGGCATGGTGCCATTAATTGATAAACTGCGTGAAGATTGTCATGTCAGCTTAGCTATTTCATTACATGCAGCCAATGATAAGCTACGCAGTGAAATTATTCCGTTGAATGATAAATATCCCATTGCAGAGCTATTAGCAGCCTGCAAACGCTATGTTGATGTGCAGCAACGCAGGCATATTACGGTTGAATATGTGATGCTCGAGGGCATCAATGACTCGACTCAGGATGCAAAGGATTTAATTCGAATTTTGAAAGGTTTACCAACAAAGATAAATTTAATTCCATTTAATCCTTTCCCCGGCACGCATTATAAATGCTCTTCAAGAAATGTAATTGTCCGTTTTCAACAACAATTATCGGATGCAGGTTTAGTTGCAACCGTGCGTAAAACGCGTGGAGATGATATTGTAGCTGCCTGTGGGCAATTAGCAGGTGAAGTGCAAGACCGTACACGTCGTACACACAGGGTAGCTCAACTGGAGGCTCGGGTAGCACAATGAAACGATTAGCTATAATTTTATTATTGATTATGATTGTTGGATGCCAATCAACGGGCACAACTACACGCCCCAGCCAACAAGCAGCTTCTAATCCAAAAGCAGCGGCGATAAATGCTTCGGCGGGCGCGGAATATATTCGCTTAGGTGAATATAAGTTCGCTTTAGAAAAATTACAAAAAGCATTGCAACAAGATCCTAATTTGGTAGAAGCGCATAATATAATTGCCGTTCTTTATCAGCGATTGGCAAAAGTAAAAAAGGCTGAATATCATTTTAAACAAGCTATAGCACGCAATCCAGACTATTCAGAAGCTCATAATAATTATGGTGTATTTTTATGTGAGCAGGGTCGTTACACTGAATCAGAGCAACAATTTCTGAAAGCAATTTCTGATCCTTTATATCCGAACCCTGCAAATGCTTATGAAAATGCTGGTTTATGTGTTGATAAAATTCCAGATGCAACCTTAGCAGAAAAATATTTTCACACGGCGTTGAAGCTGAATCCAAATCTGAGAAAATCTTTACTTAAAATGGCAGATTTAAGTTATCAGAATATTGATTATTTAGCTGCGCAAGCTTATATCGAACGGTATCATAAGGTTTCTCGTTGGAGCCCTAAGGCATTGTTGATTGCGATTAAAACAGAACATAAATTGGGCAACCAAGATAAGGTGGCAAGTTATATTTTGTTATTAAAAGGGCAATTCCCAGATTCAGATGAAGCACTAGAAGTAAGACAAGGGAAATATTGATATGACAGAGATTTCTGAAGATAACAATTATACAAACAGTGGCTATTCACCAACGGTAGGAGAGCGGTTACGTCTTGCTCGAGAAGCTAAGAAAGTCACTATTTCGGAGGTGGTAGCACAGTTAAGACTGACTAAAGAGAATATTGTTTATCTCGAATCTGATCAGTGGGATAAATTGCATGCTAGACCTTATGCGCGTGGCTATTTCTCAAGTTATGTCAATTTTCTTGGTTTACCACATGAAGAAATGTTGGCGCTATTTAATTTGGAATATACTTCTCATGAACCTTCTATGGATGGATTTAAACGTTCTGAAAATAGCAATCAAAGTGGAGGTTCAGCTTGGTTTAAATCACTGTTGCTGATTATTGTATTTATTACCGCTTGCTGGTTTGGTTATCAGTATTGGCTAAAAATGCAGACGCAGGTACAAGCGACAGAGGCGGCTACAGACTCAATTTTACCTAGTCTTGATAATGAGCAGGCTACTAATGATAGCTTTAGCGCGGGTAGTATTGAAGCTATTCCTGCGTTAGAAAGTGAGAAAATTGTAGAAAATTCTGTTGTTGAAGAGCAAGGGATAGAACAGGAAACGGATAAGATTGAAGAACTTAATGCTAATGAATTATTAAATAATCCTGCACCAGAAGTCTTGGACAAAGTAGATGCTTTTCAACCAGAACAACAAAGTGAAAACTCAGCAATTAATGAAGATATTGAAGTAAATAATACCGTGCCAGCGATAGTTGCTGAGCCAAAAATGCTATTTATGCACTTTTCTGAAGACTGCTGGGTAGAAATAAAAGACCGTAACAATAAAAGCCTAGTTCATAAAATAGAGGCGGCAGGAGAAACAGTTGAATTAACGGGTGAATGGCCCTTGCAAGTCTTATTAGGTAATGCCTCCGCAGTGGCAGTGCGTTATAACGATGCTGAATTTGATATCACGTCTTATATTCGTTCAAATGTAGCGCGCTTTTCAGTAGGAGAAGCGACTGAATGACCACTTCTTCAATAATTAGAAGAAAATCACGCCGGATAATGGTGGGTGATGTTGCCGTAGGTGGTGATGCCCCGATTGCTGTTCAAAGTATGACAAATACTGAAACCTGTGATGTTGGGGCAACGGTTGCTCAAATAACAGCATTGCAAGATGTCGGGGCAGATATTGTGCGCGTTTCAGTGCCGAGTATGGATGCAGCAGAAGCCTTTGGTAAGATCAAACAACAAGTCAATATTCCGCTTGTTGCCGATATTCATTTTGATTATAAAATTGCCTTGCGTGTTGCTGAATTAGGGGTGGATTGTCTTCGAATTAATCCTGGTAATATTGGCCGTGAAGATCGTGTGCAGGCTGTGGTAGATAGTGCACGTGATCATGGTATTCCAATCCGAATCGGTGTCAATGCGGGATCGTTAGAAAAAGATCTACAAAAGAAATACGGTGAACCTACACCTGAAGCGTTAGTTGAATCAGCGATGCGCAATATTGATCATTTAGATCGTTTAAATTTCCCTGACTTTAAAGTGAGTTTGAAGGCATCTGATGTCTTTATGACGGTGCATGCCTATCGCCAATTAGCATCTCAAATAGAACAGCCATTGCATCTAGGCATCACAGAAGCGGGTGGTTTGCGCTCGGGCTCAGTAAAATCGGCCATTGGTTTAGGCATGTTGCTGGCGGAAGGCATTGGCGATACGATTCGAGTATCACTAGCCGCCGATCCTGTCGAAGAGATTCGTGTTGGTTTTGATATATTAAAAAGCCTGAAAATCCGCAATAAAGGCATTAATTTAATTGCCTGCCCTTCATGTTCACGGCAACAATTTGATGTGATTTCAACGGTCAACGAATTAGAATCGCGTCTTGAAGATATATTGGAACCAATGGATGTAGCGGTAATAGGTTGCGTTGTAAATGGCCCAGGTGAAGCAAAAGAAGCAGGCATCGGTCTAACCGGCGGTGAACCCAACCTAATGTATGTTGATGGCAAGCCTAGCCATAAAGTTGATAATGAATCAATGGTTGATGAATTAGAACGCGAGATCCGCGGGCGAATAGCGCGCCAGCAGCAAGTACAACACCCAGAAAAAATAATACCCATAAAGGAAATTAGTTAATCGTGGCAGAGATCATTCGATCTATACGGGGAATGAACGACATTCTCCCGGATGTAACACCCTATTGGCAGCAAGTAGAAAAAACATTAAAAGATGTGCTTTCAGGCTATGGCTACCAAGAAATTCGTTTTCCCATTGTGGAAAAAACAGAATTATTCAGTCGCTCAATTGGCGAAGTGACTGATATTGTTGAAAAAGAAATGTACGCTTTTGATGATCGTAATGGTGATAGTTTAGCTTTGCGCCCTGAAGGCACTGCCGGATGTTTGCGTGCAGCTATGCAAAATGGCATGCTCAATCAGACTCAGCGTTTATGGTATTTGGGCCCCATGTTTCGACATGAACGGCCACAAAAAGGGCGTTATCGACAGTTTCATCAACTGGGTGTCGAAGCCTATGGCTTCAGTGGGCCAGATATTGATGCTGAAATGATTATGATGACAGCACGGTTATGGAAGCGACTGGGTTTGACGGGTTTGACATTGCAAATCAATTCATTAGGCTCGCCTGAAGCGAGATTAGCTTATCGTGATAAGTTGATTCGCTATTTTGAATCGCATCATAATGAATTAGATGAAGATAGCCAACGTCGTTTACATACCAATCCATTGCGCATATTAGATAGTAAAAATCCGATTATGCAGGCGCTTAACGATGAGGCTCCCAAACTTTTGGACTATTTGGATGATGAATCGAAACACGATTTTGAATTATTGTGTAGAACACTAGATGATGCGGGGGTTGTATATGATATTAATCCTCGATTGGTGCGAGGTTTAGATTACTATAGCAAAACAGTATTTGAGTGGGTAACCGACCATTTAGGATCACAGGGAACTGTATGTGCTGGTGGACGATATGATGGTTTGGTTGCGCAATTAGGTGGACGGGCAGCCAATGCTATTGGTTTTGCTATTGGCCTTGAGAGATTGATATCACTGCTTGAAGCAATGGACTGTTTGCCACTCATAACTAGCCCCGATGCCTATATGGTGGCAGTTGGCGATAGTGCAATAAAACATTCACTATTATTAGCTGAGCAATTGCGTGACGAAATTCCAAATTTGAAGTTGATTACACATTGCGGGGGTGGTAGTTTTAAAAGCCAATTTAAGCGTGCCGACCGTAGTGCAGCACGTTGGACCTTGATTCTTGGTGATGATGAAATAAACCAACATGTCATTGGCGTAAAAACAATGGCAACCGGTGAACAAGAAACTATCCCTTGGGATGCATTAGCAGATTATTTGAAACAATAAGAAGATTATATGACACCAATTAATATAGCTGAATGGCAATCACTGATCCGACATTATACGGATCTAAAATATACTTCCATGCGCGAAGAATTTGCTTTAGATTCTGGACGATTTAAACGTTTTACAATTGGGTGTGATGGACTATTACTGGATTATTCGAAAAATCGTGTCACTAAAGAGACAATAGATAAACTAATTCAGTTAGCCAAATCAGTTGATATGCCCAGCTGGATTGAACGTATGTACAGTGGTGAAGCGATCAATAATACGGAAGATCGCGCTGTTTTACATATTGCGTTAAGAAACCGTAGTAATACACCGATTATGGTCGATGGCGAAGATGTCATGCCTAGCGTAAATGCAGTTTTAGACCAGATGAAACGTTTTTGCGATCAAATTCATACTGGCGATTGGTTAGGTTTTAGTGGTAAAAAAATGACCGATATTGTTAATATTGGTATTGGTGGATCAGATCTAGGCCCAGCAATGATCTGTGATGCTCTAGAACCGTATGCAGTAGAAGGTATGAGTGTCCATTTTGTATCAAATGTTGACGGTACAGATTTAAGTACTACGCTGGAAAAACTGAACCCGGAAACAACCCTATTTGTTGTAGCTTCAAAAACGTTTACAACACAAGAAACATTAACTAACGCTGAATCGGCACGATCTTGGTTTTTAAAATCAGGTTCACAGCATGATGTTGCCAAACATTTTGTGGCCGTTTCAACTAATGCCGAAGCGGTAGCTGAATTTGGTATCGATACTGATAATATGTTTGAAATTTGGGATTGGGTTGGCGGCCGTTATTCATTATGGAGTGCTATTGGCTTACCTATAGCGCTTTACACGGGCATGGAAAATTTTGAACGATTGCTTGATGGCGGTCATGCGATGGATAATCATTTTCGAAATCAGCCCTTAGAACAAAACATGCCTGTTATTATGGGGCTGTTAGGTGTGTGGTATATCAATTTCTTTGGTGCACAAACACATGCCATTGTACCTTATGATCATTCTTTAGCTCGATTTCCTAATCATATGCAGCAGCTAGATATGGAAAGTAATGGTAAAGTTACTAATCGTGAAGGACAGCGTCTGAGTTACAAGACAGGACCTGTTATATGGGGTACGCCAGGTACAAATGGCCAACATGCTTATTTCCAATTGATACATCAAGGCACACAATTAATTCCAGTTGATTTTGTATTACCGGTCAATAGTCATTATCCAGAAAGTGATCATCAATCTATTTTGTTAGCGAATGGCTTGGCGCAATCGGAAGCGTTGATGAAAGGAAAAAATGCTGAAGAAGTTCGTGCAGAGCTAGTTAAAGAAGGTTTTGAAGGTGAAGCTTTAGAGGCACTACTACCACATAAAGTATTCCCAGGTAATCGACCTAGCAATACTTTAATTTTTCCTAAATTAACGCCTGAGATGTTAGGTAAATTAGTAGCGCTATATGAACATAAAGTGTTTGTGCAAGGTGTGGTGTGGAATATTAATTCATTCGATCAATGGGGTGTCGAACTAGGCAAGCAGTTGGCTAAAGTGATACTACCTGATTTATTAGAAGATAATGCCGAAATTGGTGTGCATGATAGTTCTACAACTAATTTAATTAAAATGATAAGAGTATTAAGACAGGACTAATTTTTTTGCTAAGGTACTGTAAATTAAAAGTTTTCTACCTACCCTTATCCAGAGTTCAGGTTAAATATTAAAAAGGCGGATGAAATTAGA
>CAYSGK010000098.1:2820-7665 GCA_964430395.1 uncultured Methylophaga sp. | reverse complement strand
TGCCTGTTGTGCCCATATATCCGAGCATAAAAATAGTGGCGTACAGATTAATGCCGCTTGCCCATGCTGCGCCCATACTCAAGGCAATAATGCTGACAGCTTCCATGTATTTTCTCCAATTTGTTATATACCCGTGACCATTCAATCTGCAGATTTATAGCACTCATACTGAATGCGCTAACTACGTTATAATAGTGAGCAATAGAATGACTATTACATTACTATTATGCCTTGCCAGCCCATCCATTATGCGCACTAAAAAACCGCAGATTATAATGATAACGGGTATAGTAAACGATTCGAATAACTATATTGATTGTGTAGAATGATAAACCGAACTGAATGTTTATCCTATCTTGAGACTGTTTTGGAACCCGACAGGTTCCAAGATTACTGTCCTAATGGCTTACAGGTCGCGGGTAGCGAGTATATTAATACACTTGTTACAGGGGTAACAGCAAGTCAGGAGTTGCTTGCTGCTGCGCTTGATCTTAAAGCGGATACCATTCTTGTTCATCATGGTTATTTTTGGCGGGGTGAAGATCCGCGAGTTGTGGGAATAAAACAGCGGCGATTAAAGCAGTTATTAATGAATGATATTAACCTGATTGCTTATCATTTACCGCTTGATGCGCATGCTGTGATGGGAAATAATGCACAATTAGCGAAGTTGCTCGAGATTGATATTCAAGAGAGTATCCCGGGAACAGGTGAACCTAATATTGCATGGTATGGCTATTTGAAATCACCCGTAACAGCAATAGATTTTGCAGATAAGATTTCTCGAGTTCTACAGCGAAGTCCTTTATTAATTGAGGGTCATGGGCGACCGATTAAAAGCATTGGCTGGTGTAGCGGAGCTGCGCAAGCTTATATTGAACAAGCAGCAGGGTTAGGTTTAGATGCATTTATGAGTGGCGAGATTTCTGAACAAACCGTGCACTTAGCACGCGAGTTAGGCATTCACTATTTTGCAGCAGGTCATCATGCTACTGAGCGGTACGGTGTTCAAGCTTTAGGGAACCACCTAGCAGAAAAATTTGATTTGAAGCATCATTTCATTGATATTGATAACCCAGCTTAGGGTATGAGTGAAAAACGCAATGATTGACTTAATAGCTAAAATAAAAACATTTTTCTCAGTGAGCTTGTGGCAGGACGCTCCAGCAAAAACAGGCATACTCTGGCGATGGGTAATTAATATTCTACGTGTGAGTTATATCGTTATTCGTGAACTCGCCACCGGCGAACTTAATTTGCGAGCAATGAGTTTGGTATTTACAACGCTATTGTCATTAGTACCGTTGATTGCCGTAGCCTTTTCAGTGTTAAAAGCATTTGGTGTTCATAATAAAATTGAACCTGTTTTACTCAGTGCATTAGAGCCTTTAGGGCCAAAAGGGCCTGAAATTACGGCTAATATTATTGGGTTTGTACATAATGTAGATGTGAAAGTGCTGGGTTCATTGGGTGTGGCAATGTTGTTTTACACTATCATAGCCTTGATTCAAAAAATCGAAAATGCCTTTAATTTTGTTTGGCGAGTAAAAAAATCGAGGACATTAGCACGACGTTTCACTGATTATTTAAGTGTGGTCATGATTGGGCCTGTTTTAGTATTCAGTGCCTTAGGTCTTGCTGCAACGGTATTGAATCATGATATTGTGCAACAGATACAGGCAATAGAGCCTTTTGGTACTTTAATTCTTTATATTAGTAAAATCGCTCCCTATTTAATGATTATTCTGGCATTTACATTTTTATATAAATTCATACCTAATACGCGAGTTGAATTTGGATCTGCACTAATCGGGGCTGTAGTCGCGGGCGTGTTATGGGTAACAATAGGTAAATTATTTGCTTCGTTTGTGGCATCATCGTCTAATTACACTGCGATATACTCAAGTTTCGCTATTTTATTCTTTTTTATGCTGTGGTTGTATTTGGCCTGGTTTGTTTTATTGACAGGATCGCAAGTTGCTTATTATTTACAGCATCCAAATTTAGTACGCTTTGGAGGACAAGATTACAGTTTGAGCCCGCGTTTACGTGATAAGGAGGGGCTCTGGCTAATGACTGTCATAGCGAAACAGTTTTATTTACAAAAGCCAGCATTAAACGTACAAGAATTAGAGCTTCAAACAGGGTTAGCTGGAGACTTGACACAAGATTTGCTTTCTATATTAGAGCAAGGCAAGTTAATTGTTGAACTTGAGGGTGAAATACCTTGCTATCAGCCTGCACAAGATATAGCTAAAATACAGGTGAAGACAATACTGAATACGCTACGTATTGCGGAAGAATCTAAGATAACGGTAACAACGCGACAAGTGGGAGATGCAGTTGAGAAATTATTACAAAAGCTCAATGATGCCCAAGAGAAGACATTGGCAGATATAGATTTGCGTGAATTAGTTATGGAAGAATTAGCAAAATGAACGAAAATGCCTTGCGTAACAAAAAGATTGTTTTAGGAGTGACAGGGAGTATTGCCGCCTATAAATCAGCTGATCTAGTACGCCGTTTACGTGACAAAGGAGTGGCTGTTCGCGTAGTGATGACAAAAGCGGCATGTGAATTTATTACACCACTTACGCTACAAACATTAAGTGGCCATCCTGTTGCGATTGAACTATTAGATGCGGACGAAGAAGCGGCGATGGGTCATATCAAGTTAGCGCGCTGGGCTGATTGGATTCTGGTCGCACCAGCAACCGCCGATACCATTGCTCGATTAGCTGGTGGGCGTGCAGATGACCTGCTTACGGCTCTCTGTAGTGCTAGTGAGTCCCCACTTGCAATTGCGCCAGCAATGAATAATAAAATGTGGCGGAATAAAGCAACACAGAAAAATATACGACAATTAAGGTCACAAAGTGCCCAGATTTTAGGACCAGCCAGTGGCGATCAAGCATGTGGAGAACAAGGAGAGGGACGATTTTTAGAGCCTAATGACATTGTGGCAGCATTAGAACGCTTGGTAGTTCCTGCCCGGCTTCAAGGGAAGAATGTTGTTATTACGGCAGGGCCGACCCATGAACCTATAGACCCTGTACGCTTTATAGCTAATAGAAGTTCGGGAAAAATGGGGTTTGCAGTGGCGGTGGCTGCAGCTGAGGCAGGAGCAAATGTTACCTTGATTTCAGGGCCGGTAAATTTACCGACGCCGACAGGTGTTGATCGCATTGATGTGGAAACGGCACAGCAAATGCATAGTGAGGTGATAAAGCAGATTGACAACTGTGATTTATTCATTGCTTGTGCTGCTGTGGCTGACTTTCGTCCACAACAGCTTGAAGATAACAAGATTAAGAAAGCGAAAAAGGACCAGCTAGAGTTAAGGTTGGTGCCTACTTTAGATATTGTGTCAGCTGTCACAGCTAGGAGTAAACCTCCATTTGTTGTTGGTTTTGCGGCAGAAACAAGGTCTATTGAAGACTACGCAAAGGATAAACTGAAAAAGAAAAGCTTAGATATGATCGCTGCAAACCAAGTGGGTGAAGGCTTAGGGTTTGCTGTAGATGAAAATGAATTACAGGTTTTTTGGGAAGCGGATTCTCAAACATTAGCAATGGCACCAAAAAGTCAGTTAGCACGAGATTTAATGACACTTATTATTGAGCGATATAATGCAAAAGATACAACTAAAACTGCTTGATCCAAGGCTGGGGGATACAATTGAACTACCTAATTATGCAACATCAGGATCAGCCGGTTTAGATCTGCGGGCATGTTTAGAGAGGGACATATCTATAGCCGCAGGTGAAACGGTGTTAGTTCCAACAGGTTTAGCTATCCATATAGACGATCCTTCTCTTGCAGCAGTATTATTACCTCGCTCTGGACTTGGACATAAGCATGGCATAGTGTTGGGCAATTTGGTGGGGCTAATTGATAGTGATTATCAAGGACAAGTATTTGTGTCATGTTGGAATCGTAGCCAAAAGGCATTTGATATTGCGATAGGTGAACGTATTGCTCAAATGGTATTTGTACCTGTAGCACAAGTTGAATTTGAGCAGGTGGAAGAATTTAGTAGTTCAGAGCGTGGGAGTGGCGGTTTTGGGCATACAGGAAGATACTAATATTTATATTTTTTAAGGAGTTGCTGTGAACGCGATAGCTAGATTTATATCAAAATTAGGGAGTAAATCAGTCGGTTTAGTGGCACTGGTTATCAGTTGTCTTATAGCGGCGGCAGGTTTTTTATGGCAGCAACAGATAACTAATGCCCAATATAATCAGCAGAAAACAAATTATCAACAACAATCAGTGGCTGTGTTATATGAAATTACGGCGTCGCATGTTCAGGCGATAAAAGCAAAAATACAAGCACTGTCAGCTATGCCTCAAATAGCAGATGTTTTAAACAGTAGTGATAAAACGCAAATAGCCAAACAGCAACAGATCTTGAAATCTATTTTTCCATCAGCTACAAAAGTGTGTTTAATTGCGGCTAGCGTTGATGATGTTGATAAAAGCGCATGTATCCCAATTACTTTTTCAGTATTGAGCAGTTTGCGGCAGGCAAAAGAAGAAGGCAATGCTTCGCTTGCTATGATGCAAGTCGGGACGAAAAATGCCTATTTACTATTAACACAACGAGTAGCTGATAAATCAAAACGCGTTGCCGGTGTGATAGCAGTTGCACTAAAACCAGAAATATTATCAGGTGCATTATTTAAAGTACCCATGATTGACGGTTATGCAGAATTACAGCAAGGTACTAAAAAAACCACAATGCTTGCGAGTAAAGGTGATGCACAGTGGAAAAAAGGTCCGGCTCTAATTGAAAGAGAAATAAAAGGCACATATTGGAAAGTAGCCTATTGGCCAAAACGTGAA
>CAYSGK010000098.1:0-2720 GCA_964430395.1 uncultured Methylophaga sp. | reverse complement strand
GCGGTAAGAGTGATCGGACACGCAGTTGGCAGTGAAGCGCTTGATCAAGGATTAACAAGTCTGGTTGTTGGTCGAGATGGTCGACATTCTAGCCCTACCTTAAGTGAGGTGCTTATCGAAGGTATCTTAGCAAGTGGCTGTGATGTGGTTAATGTGGGCATGGTACCTACTCCGGTAGTTTATTTTGCTACTGAGCATTCTGAGTCTAAATCAGGTGTTATGGTCACAGGAAGTCATAATCCAGCCAATTATAATGGTTTAAAAATAGTCATGGCAGGAAAAGCCTTATTGGGTGATGAGTTGAAGGGGATTCAACAGCGAATAGCATCAAATAAGTTGCGTAAAGGTCAAGGTAGTCGACAAGATATGGATGTAATTGGTGAATATATCAATCGAATAACAACGGATATAAAACTACCTAGGGCAATGAAGGTCGTTATTGATTGTGGTAATGGTGTTGCAGGAGTTGTGGCGCCCAAATTATTTAAAGCACTAGGGTGTGAAGTCATCGAGCTTTATTGTGATGTTGATGGCAGTTTCCCTAATCATCATCCTGACCCGAGCCAGCCAGATAATTTACAGGCATTAATTGAAGAAGTTGCAAGACAAGATGCCGAATTGGGGATAGCATTTGATGGTGACGGTGATCGTATTGGTGTTGTTGATGCAACTGGCAATCCGATTTGGCCTGACCGATTAATGATTATGTTTGCACAAGATGTATTATTACGGATGCCCGGATCAGTGATCCTATATGATATAAAAAGTAGTAATTTACTAGGAGAAGAAATTTCTCGTGCGGGTGGTGAAGCTGTTATGTGGCAATCAGGCCATTCAGTGATCAAAAATAAAATGATCGAGATGGACGCACAACTAGCAGGTGAGATGAGCGGGCATATTTTCTTTAAAGAGCGTTGGTTCGGCTTTGATGATGCTTTGTATGCCGCCAGTAGATTATTTGAGTTATTATGTAATGATCCTTTAGAACGCACACCAACAGACATTTTTGCATCATTACCAAGCCGCGTAAGCACACCTGAAATATTAGTGGAAATGAGCGAAAAAGAAAGTAAGCAATTTATGACTCAAATGGTCAAAGAAGCTGAATTTTCAGGTGCAGAAATAATTAAAATAGATGGCATTAGAGCAGATTATCCTAATGGTTGGGGTTTGGTTCGAGCGTCGAACACTATGCCCGGCTTAACATTGCGATTCGAAGCTGATACATTAGAAGATTTGCAACACATACAGCAGCGTTTTAAACATCAAATGTTGCAGATTAAACCAACATTGTCATTGTCATTTTTAACATTGGATAGTAAATAAAAAATAAATGAGTTTAACAACACAAGATAGTTCATACCGGGCTCAGGTTTTAACTGAAGCTCTGCCTTATATCCAACGGTTTTCTGGAAAAACATTGGTCATTAAGTATGGCGGTAATGCCATGGTCGATGAGGAACTCAAAAATAATTTTGCCCGCGATATAGTGCTTTTAAAGGCAGTAGGAATTAACCCCGTTGTTGTTCATGGTGGTGGACCACAGATTGGTTCCTTGCTTAAACGAATAGGAAAAGAGAGTCATTTTATCGATGGTATGAGGGTGACCGACAGTGAGACAATGGACGTTGTTGAAATGGTGTTAGGAGGGCAAGTTAATAAAAGTATCGTTAGCCTTATTAACACGCATGGCGGAAGAGCGGTCGGCTTAACAGGCAAGGATGGCGGACTGATTTGTGCTGAGAAATTGCAGCTATCATCAGACGCCCCCGAAAACAATGTTTCAGAGCTTATTGATTTAGGCCATGTGGGTAAAGTAAAAAGTATAGATACCAGTGTTATTGATATGCTAATTCAGAGTGATTTTATTCCCGTAATAGCGCCTATTGGTGTGGGTGTAAACGGAGAGTCTTACAATATTAATGCTGATTTGGTTGCAGGTAAAATTGCAGAAGTATTACAAGCAGAAAAACTTATTTTACTGACTAACACGGTCGGTTTATTAGATGCAAATGAGCAATTATTGACAGGACTAAATGCAAAACAAGTGAATGAGTTAATCGATGATGGTGTAATCTATGGTGGTATGTTACCCAAAATAAAATGTGCTTTAGATGCTGTTCAAGCAGGTGTAACAACGGCACATATCATTGATGGCCGAGTTCAACATGCCTTATTATTAGAAATGTTTACCGACGAAGGGGTGGGAACATTAATCCGAGGAGGCTGGCAATGAGCAAGGATCTAAGCAGTAGAGCTGAACTGAAACAATCACGTCAAGAAGCTATTCTTGCGGCGCTGGCGCAGCAATTAGAGCAGAATCCAGGGAAAAGGATTACAACAGCACAATTAGCTGCAAGTTTAGAGGTTTCTGAAGCAGCGTTATATCGTCACTTTCCTAGCAAGGCGCGAATGTTTGAAGGCTTGATTGAATTTGCGGAGAGTACAATTTTTAGTTTAATTCATCAAATTCTAGAACGTGAGACCAATGCAGAAACAAGGTGTAAAAAAGTAGCAAGTTTACTTCTGGGTTTTAGTGAAAAAAATCCAGGAATAAGTAGTGTATTAACAGGGGCTGCATTAACAGGGGAGTCGGAACGCTTACGCCAACGTGTAAGTCAATTTTTTGAACGATTAGAAACGCAATTTAGACAAATCCTTCGTGAAGGTGAGTTAACACTTACAGAGGCGGGTGGACGGCCTGTAAATGAAACTGCAAA
>CAYSGK010000097.1:0-7719 GCA_964430395.1 uncultured Methylophaga sp. | reverse complement strand
GGTAAAACATACACCCTTGCAGAACTCTATTTACGGTTAATATTAGAAAAAGAGTTAACTGTTGATCAGGTGTTAGTAGTGACATTCACTAATGCGGCTAAGGAAGAGTTGCGCGATCGCTTACGTCAAAAGTTGGTGGATGCACGAGATGGTGAAACATGTAATCAACGTGATCTTAAAAAGCTTAATTTAGCCATTCAAAGTTTTGATGAGGCGGCAATTTTCACCATTCATGGCTTTTGTCAACGTGTATTGGGTGATTATGCTTTCGAAAGTGGTTTGCGATTTGAGCAGGAGCTGGTCGGTGATGATGCTGAACTATTGCAAGCAGTAGCCGATGATTTTTGGCGAAAACAGGTGGCTACGGCAGATAAAGAGACTGTTGCCTATTTATTAGCTAAAAATGAAAGCCCAGAAACCTTATTACAATCGGTACGGAGTTATATAAGTAAGCCTTATTTAAACATTATTGCTGTAGCTGAAGTCGATGTTAAACAATTTGCACAGCAGGCTCAGACACAATTTGGTCGGGTTAAAAATGCATGGTTAAAAGAGCAAGAAACCATTATTGCAACATTGCACAACAAGGCATTATTGAATGGTAATAAATATCGTAAAGCGAGTGTCGAGAAGTGGTTATTGTTATTGGCTGAATTGTGCGGAGGTGAAACCTTGCCGGTTTCACTATTTGATGGTTTTGAACGCTTTACACCCGCTAAATTAGAAGATGCTCTCAAAAAGGATCAGCATTTACCCGAGCTTGGATTTTGGTCTGAGTGTGAGTTATTACTAGAGCAGTTTAATCAATTACAAGATGCCAGAGAGCTTCAGCGCCAGAATTTACGTTTGCAGTTACTTAATTATTTGCGTGAAACAGTGCCACAACGCAAGCAACAGCAAGGCGTATTGTCATACGATGATTTATTATTAAATTTAGAACAGGCACTTAATGGCAAGCGGGGTGATTGGTTAGTCGACCGATTACGAGAAAATTATCAAGCCGCTTTGATTGATGAGTTTCAAGACACCGATCCTATTCAATATGCTAGCTTTAGCCGAATTTTTGCAGGTAGTGGTTTGCCTACTTTCTTGGTGGGCGATCCTAAACAGGCGATTTATAGCTTTCGCGGAGCCGATATATTCACCTATTTAGAAGCAAAATCAGCAGCACAACACGAACATACGCTGGGGACAAATTGGCGTTCCCATCCTGATTTGGTGACGGCCGTTAATATACTCTTTAGTCGGCAAGAAGATGCTTTTATTTTTAAAAACATCCCTTTTCATCCAGTCGATGCGGCACGCCCTAAACAAGCGGTGTTGAATATCGATAATCAAAATGCTGCACCATTGAATATTATATGGTGCGCTAGTGATAAGGCGATGACGAAAGGTGATTTAACGACAATCTCAGCTAATACGACCGCCAATAAAATTGCACAATTATTAAGCCTAGCGCAGATTGGCAAAGCAACATTGAATGATGATAAAACACCCGTTTCAGGTGGAGATATTGCGGTATTGGTTCGAAATCATCGTCAAGCTCAAGCGATTCAATCTTGCTTGCAAGTACGGGGTATTAATAGTGTGCAGCAGGGGCGAGAAAATGTGTTTTCGTCAGTTGAAGCACAAATATTGGAACGAGTGCTATTAGCTATTGCTGAACCTAATAATGAAGCACGTATCAAAGCGGCATTAACGACTAATTTATGGGGCTTAAATGCGACAGAGCTTTATCAGTTACAAGAAGATGAAGCAAAATGGCTTATGCAGCTTAACTTTTTTGATGATTTGCATCAGCTATGGTTAAAACACGGCTTTATGCGGTTGTTTAGGCATTTACTGATCTCTGGTGGAGTAGAGCAACGCCTACTCGCCTTGGCTGATGGCGAGCGGCAATTAACTAATTTATTACATCTGGCTGAATTAATTCAAGCGTATTGCAGCAGTCACAGCGAAGGTATTGAAGCGGTATTACATTGGCTTTCAAGCCATAGGCAATCTGTTGATAGTAATGATGAAACCGCACAGTTACGACTCGAAAGTGATGAACAACTGGTCAAAATTATTACGATTCATAAAAGTAAGGGCTTGGAATATCCTATCGTATTTTGTCCCTTTTTATGGGATGCCAATTTGCGTGCAGCCAACAATAGTGTGATTAGTTTTCATCAAGCGGATAATAATCTTGCCAGTGTCGCTTTTTCTGAACCCGCACTAAGCCAAGCCGCTGAATTGGTAACCTTAGAAGAACGGGCGGAAGATCTCCGTTTATTATATGTAGCATTAACTCGGGCACGTGAACGCTGTATTATTGTTTGGGCTGATGTTAAAAATGTTGCTGAGTCTGCTTTATTTAGTTTGCTGCATCCTAATTTAGATGAAGCTGAATCATCGGTAATGCACACTGAAATAAAAGCGCTAGCGGCATCGAGTAAAGCTACGATTTCAATTGAAGATATAGATCTTGATGATGTAATTTTAGGTACAGAAAGTCATAATCAAGCTCAAACGCTATCTGCCAAAGTATTCAGCGGTACCATTCATCAACCTTGGCGAATCGGTAGCTTCAGCGCACTGACACAGGGGCATGATGCAGAATTACCCGATTATGACGCCAATGAATTTCTTAACACTGTCCCCAATGTGCGAACAGATGTACTCGACCGATTTAGCTTCCCTAGGGGGGCACAGGCGGGTACATGTTTACACGCTATTTTTGAGTTATGGGATTTTACTAGCCACGATGATTTAGCTCTGAAAACACTAGTGTCACGCATTTTATTACAGTATGGTTTTGATGATAAATGGGTTGATGTGGCGTGCCAGTGGGTGAAAGAAGTGGTGGCTACTCCGATAGGAGAATCAGGTTTGATGTTAGCGGATCTAGCACCCGCGAAACGATTAGATGAACTTGCCTTCTATTTCCCTGTGGCAGATTTATCTGTGACTAGTTTGCAAGATACATTACTGCCATTATTAGATGCCGATTCAGCGTTAATACCTGTTATCAACCGGCTAAGTTTTTATGACTTGACTGGGTTTATGAAAGGTTTTATTGATTTGGTCTTTGAGCATAAGGGTAAATATTATGTGGTGGATTATAAATCTAATCACCTTGGTAATAGTGAGTCGGACTATCAGGCTGAATCACTTAATGATGCAATGGTGGCACACGATTATCCCCTACAGTATTTAATTTATAGCCTTGCACTGCATCGTTATTTGAAACTGAGAATTCAAGATTACTCACCAGAGCAACATCTTGGCGGCGTGTATTATTTATTTATTCGTGGAATGCATCCCGATTGGGGGCAAGCGGGTGTTTTTTATGACCAACTAGATACTGCACTATTAGAACAATTTGATGACTATTTGCAGGGAGAAGCATGATGAAATTGCTTCGCCAAGCAGGGTTTAGCGAATTAGCCTACCAGTTTGCCAAATTTATCAATCGCCTAGATAAAAGTGATGATGCTATTGTGGCCGTGACCTCGGCCTTATTAAGTGAAGCAAATAGCCAAGGTCATGTGTGTTTAAATTTGGCTCAAACATGCGGTGATGAAAAATACAGTGCCCTAGAATTACCTGAAAATAGCAATGCTTGGATGGAACGGCTAAAACAAAGCAATGTGGTCGGGCAGGCAGGTGATGTTGCACCACTGATCTTAACGGAACAAGGCACACTTTATTTATATCGCCACTGGTTAGATGAACAAGCCGTCGCAAAAGCGATTCGGCAACGCTGCCAGTCAACACTGCTCAATAATCCAAAACAAATCAAACAGTTATTCACGGAGTGGTCGAGTAATATCGAAGAAATAGATTGGCAAAAAGTCGCTGTATTGATGGCATTAACACAACAATTTAGTGTGATATCAGGTGGGCCGGGAACAGGAAAAACAACCATTGTATTACGATTGTTAACCATGCTATTTGCAGAAAATAGCGAGATGAAAATCGCCCTTGCAGCACCCACGGGCAAGGCGGCGGCAAGATTACAACAATCAATTAATAATAGTGGCTTTGATAATGTTGAACCGAAAACCTTACATCGTTTATTGGGGATAACCGCCGAAAATCAACAAGGTCGTTATAATGACCAGCGACCTTTAGCGGTAGATATTGTCATTATTGACGAAGCATCGATGATCGATATTAGCCTAATGGCTATTTTATTGAATGCCTTACCAGAACGAGCACGCGTGGTACTGTTAGGCGATAGTCAGCAATTAGCATCAGTAGAATCAGGTGCCGTATTGGCAAATTTATGTCAACAAACACCACAATTTTCAACGCAGTTTTGTGCTGACTTACTTCAATATACAGGTATTACGATTCGTGCCGACGACACAAAAACAGTCCTAGAAAATAAGGTAGTAGAGTTACAGCACAGCTATCGATTTGATCAAAACAGTGATATTGGTCGCTTAGCTATAGCTGTGAAAACGGGCGATATGCAAGCTGTTTTTGATGTGGTTAGCAATGCGAAAACCTCTATTTGGCAACAACATATTGCCCCCGCAGAAATCTTATTAAGCATCAGCACCTTGTATCAATCATTCTTCAAAGCAATCAGTGACAATGCTTCACCCTTAAAATGTTTGCAGGCGTTTGAACAGCAACGTGTGTTGTGTGCATTAAAACAAGGACCGCAATCCGTTCAATCGGTAAATGATGCGATTGAGCGACATATTCAAAAGCAAAGCTGGCGTACTCAACAAGGCTTTTATCATGGCCGACCCATCATGATCACGCAAAATGATTATCGCCAGCAATTATTTAATGGCGATACAGGTTTGATATTACGTGATGGAAGCGGTGAGTTAAAAGCGTGCTTCTTATTTGACAATACACTTCATTGGTTTGATTTGGTACGCTTGCCAAAACATGAAACTGCTTATGCCATTACTATTCATAAAAGCCAAGGTAGCGAGTTCGATAATGTATGTGTGTTATTAGCGGAAGAAGAAAATCCATTACTCACAAAAGAGCTCCTTTACACCGCCATCACTAGAGCAAAAAAACAAGTCATGTTATTGTGTAGTGAAGCAATATTAACTAAAACAGTCATCACTCAGCATCAACGCGAAACAGGGTTGGCGGGACTATTAGAAGAGGAATAAGGCGTGGAAGAGCAAACAATCTTTATCGGGCAAAGTAATGAAGGCCAAGCTATCGGCTTATTGCCAAAAATGGCGAATAAACATGGTTTAATTGCGGGTGCAACGGGCACGGGAAAAACAATCACAATGCAAGGTCTCGCTGAGGGCTTTAGTGAGTTAGGTGTGCCAGTCTTTTTAGCTGATATAAAGGGTGATGTGTCGGGCGTAACCCAACCGGGAAGAGAGCATCCTAAAGTAGCCGAGCGTGTTGAAATCATGCATTTGGATGATTTTAAGTTTCAAAGTTTTCCTGCAACCTTTTGGGATGTATTTGGTGAGAAAGGTCACCCTGTTCGTACGACAATTTCGGATATGGGGCCACTACTTTTATCACGCTTATTAAATTTGAATGATACGCAAGGCGGCGTATTGTCGTTGGTGTTTCGTGTCGCAGATGATAATGGTTGGTTATTGCTTGATCTTAAAGATCTTCGCGCTATGCTTAAATTTGTATCTGATAATGCCAAAGAGTTTCGCACTTTATATGGTAATGTTTCGGCGGCTAGTGTGGGAGCAATTCAAAGACGATTGATCAGTCTTGAAGATCAAGGAGGCAATCAATTATTTGCAGAACCCGTACTAAATTTAGATGATTTGATTCAAACGGATGAAGAGGGCAGAGGCATTATCAATATGCTGGATGCAACAACCTTAATGAATTCGCCTCAGTTATACAGTACATTTCTATTGTGGCTTATGTCGGAATTATTTGAACAATTACCCGAAGTAGGTGATCCTGATAAACCGAAGCTAGTATTATTCTTTGATGAAGCACACTTGATTTTTAAAGATGCGCCAAAAGTATTGTTAGATAAAGTTGAACAAGTGGTGCGATTGATTCGTTCGAAGGGTGTTGGAGTCTATTTTGTAACGCAAAATCCCACTGATATTCCCGATAGTGTTTTAGGGCAGTTAGGCAATCGTATTCAACATGCGTTGCGTGCCTATACGGCTCGCGATCAAAAAGCAGTAAGAGCGGCGGCAGAAACATTTCGTGATAATCCTAAACTAAATACAAGAGAAGTAATCACAGAATTGGGCGTGGGCGAAGCTTTAGTCTCTTTATTAGATAGAAAAGGTCGCCCGGGTATTGTTGAGCGTACATTAATTAAGCCACCTAAAAGCCAAATTGGCCCAATTGATAAAGGGCAACGACTTGTCTTGATGTCAAATTCAATAGTAGCAGGTGTCTATGAAAAAACAGTGGATCGTGAATCAGCGTTTGAAATTTTAGCGGTACGAGCTGAAGAACGAGCGAAACAACAACGAGCAGAAGAGGTCGCCGTCGCTCAAGAAAAAGAACGTAAAAAGAATGAAAAATCTAAAACAGGTCGCAAGCGACAAACTGTGATGGAAGCCTTTATGAAAAGTGCCATGAGAGCGGTGGGAAGTACCGTGGGGCGAAAATTGATTCGAGGGGTATTAGGCTCATTGTTGGGTGGAAAATAATATAATGTTGCAGTTAAAAGTTCCACCTCCAGTTTATTTACTGATCGCTGCATTGTGTATGTGGTCATTAGATCGCTTTTTTCCGATAATAGAGTTAATTAATACGCCGTGGAATAAAGTAGGCTTTTTATTTGTCATTTTGGGGCTTTCATCAGATGGTAGCTCATTAGTGCAATTTTTTCGAGCTCATACTACGATGAATCCATTGCATCCAGAAAAGACGGAGAAATTAGTCACCACAGGCATGTATAGCCTAACGCGAAATCCAATGTATCTGGGGTTGGTAGGCGTGTTATTAGGCTGGGGAATAATACTCGGAAGCCTTAGCAGTTTTGTTATTTTACCTTTATTCATTTGGGTGATGACAGTTCAACAAATTATTCCTGAAGAAAAAATTTTAGAGCACAAATTTGGTCAGGAGTATATTGACTATAAAACATCAGTAAAACGATGGTTGTAGATAACTTATGGGAGCAGCGATACCAGAGTGGTGAAACGGGATGGGATCGGGGTGAAACCAGTGAAAATTTGCTACATTGGATTGATTTAGGCTTATTAAAGCCATGTCGAGTTTTAATTCCAGGCTGTGGCAATGGTCATGAGGTATTGACGCTGGCGAAATTAGGTTTTGATGTTGTGGCAGTTGATATTGCACCGAGCCCCTTGGCTAATTTAGCTGAAAAATTGAAAGAGCAATATTTAAGTGCCGAGTTAATTCAAGCTGATTTTTTCACTTGGCAGCCTGAGCATGATTTTGATGCTATTTATGAACAGACTAGTTTATGTGCATTATCTCCGACTCAATGGCAAACTTATGAAAAGTGTTTATACAAGTGGTTAAAACCTAGAGGAAAGTTATTTGCTCAGTTTATGCAGACGGAGCAAGAAGGTGGGCCGCCTTTTCATTGTGGAATAAGTGATATGTTGGCATTGTTTTCTATTCAACGCTGGCAGTGGAGTGAGCAATATGAAACACAAGTGATTCATTCATCAGGTAAATATGAAAAATTATATTTCCTCGAAAAAATGCGTTAAGCTAGTCTCGATTAATATATACGAGGATCCACCATGACACATTTCAAATCATTAATCTCTTTTAAACAGT
>CAYSGK010000096.1:6478-7827 GCA_964430395.1 uncultured Methylophaga sp. | reverse complement strand
TAGTATGGCTTCTTCTCATGCTGAATTCTGCAGATTGAATGGTCACGGGTATATGCCGAAGGGGTTGAGGCTACTCAACAGTAGCCTCAACAATGGATGTTAAATTATTATTAATTCGAGTAGCAAAATCATTCTGGCGCTGATTAGTTGTATTGCTTATCATCAGTTTGGTACCAACAATTACACCTCCCTTTTCTTCACGTACAGTTACGATACAGGGCATATCGTTAATAAGATCTGAGTTTATTTCCATCATTTCTTTAGCGTAGGTGATATTACAAAAGCTGATAACAGTAGAGAGTGGATAGTCTTTTTCACCTCGGTCGCGAATAGCTTTACCAATATTACTGCGATGGATAATACGATAGTTATGCTCAGAAATAGCAATATCAAGGTTTAACAGTGTTTCTTCATAGTCATAATTACTTTTCAGTTGGAATACACGACTTGATGTTGGGCTGGCATTATTGCAAGCCACTAGAAAAAATAGAATAAAAATGATGGTAGAGGGAATCTTTTGTAGGCTTTTTATGGTCATAGTATTGCTCATAGTTGGTATGTGATGATAGTGCTTTACAGCGTTAATAATTAGTGTATTGTAGTCACTACTAATATTATTAGAATAACATTATAAGAGGATTTATGGTTGTGCAGAAATTTTTATTTACTTTAATCACAGCGAGTATAATGACATTGCTATCTGTCAATGTATTTGCCGTAACAGGTTTTTCAGAGGTTAATAATCAATTATTTGATAAAGCTCACCTAAAAAATATTAGCAAGCCAGTAACCCTACACTATAAGTATAAAAAACAGAGTTTTATTGATGGTAATCGTGAAGATACCATAGATGTTGTCGTGACAAATATCCGTAATACTGGTCGACGAGATACACATTATAATTTTTTTACTGGTAAGTTCAATCGCCCCTATCAGGATCGAAAGAATCAACAAGGCAATGGTGTTTTTGTCTATTTTCTTGAATTTGATGTTCATGAAATGAAACGATTGACGGGGGGAGATAATGCTTATTTTCAACGTAAAATACGCTGGGCCTTAGCCAAGGGAGCGAAGACAAAAGAGATTGAAATCGACTATCAAGGGAAAAAAGTAAAAGCGATGCAATATGTGATACAGCCTTATATTAATGATCCTAAAAATGCGCGCTATAGCTTGTATTCGGGCAAGTATTATATTTTTACTTTATCTGAAGATATTCCCGGTGAAATTTACCAAGTTCGCACTATTGTGCCAGATGGCAAAACATGGCAAGAAGGTGATGATGCGCTTACAGAGGAAACACTAACTTTTGATGGTGTTTCTTATCAAACAGCGGAGAAGAATTAAGC
>CAYSGK010000096.1:0-6378 GCA_964430395.1 uncultured Methylophaga sp. | reverse complement strand
CAATTGCTCAGATTCCGGCTAAAAGCTAGCGAAACGAAGTCACCACAGGGTTAGCGATCTGTACTTTTCTGAACAATAATACAACTTAGCGGGCGTTATTTTACAATTTTCAAACCGGGCCTGCTTTTTTTTGCGGCAGTAGACTTACTTGCTGATGTAGCTGGTGTTGGCGATGTTTCTTCTTCACTAAAGAAGAAGCCTTCATTATTTTCTTTTCCGTAGATCGCAAGTACTGCGATGATAGGGATAAATAACTCCATAGGCTGACCAGAAAATCGGGCTGAAAAGCTGATCCATTCATTATCGGCATGAAAGTTTCTAACGGCATCAGGTTCGATATTGAGAATAATTTTATTATCGTTAATATACTCGCGTGGCACTTGTACGCCATCAAATGTAGTGTTGACTAATAGATATGGTGTGTTCTGATTATCCAAGATCCATTCATAGATGGCTCTAATCAAATAAGGTTTTTGAGGTATCATGGTCGCATCGCTCGCTCACTATCACTTAGGCTGGCCTGAAAACTGTTCCGCGCAAAAATGCGTGTGGCATAATCTTCCACCGCTTTCGCCTTTGTAGGTAGTTTAATATTAAGCGATGGTAAACGCCAGAGCAAAGGCGCTAAACTACAATCTAATAATGAGAATTCCTTACTCATAAAGAAAGATCCTTCTGCAAATAAGGGTGCTAGTACAGTGAGATCTTCTTGTAGCGCTTTACGGGCTTTTGATGTTTTGCCTTTCTCTGAACCAGATAATAGCCCCCAGTTTGCATACCAATCTGTATCAATTTGATGCAGCATTAACCGCATTTTAGCGCGTGAAATAGGATCATTAGGCATTAAAGCAGGTTGCAAAAATCGCTCTTCAAAATAGCTAATAATGATATTTGAATCAAATAATGCAACATCACGATCAATAAGGGTAGGACTTATCCCAGAAGGATTAATTGATACTATGTCTTCGGGCCATTGGCCATCAATAACATCTTCGATATTGGCATCGATGTTCTTTTCATGAAGAACGATGCGGGTGCGATGGCTGAAGGGACAGCTAGGGTCTGAATATACCGTCATTGCTGAATGGCGGTTGTTATCATTCATGGTAGTTTGACCCTATTACTGTTTCTCAGCATAGCCGTTAATGCTATGCTGAGAGTATAAATTGCACTGGTTAGTGTATGTCTTTCCAGAACGCTTTCTTCATTGGATAGACGACTAAAAATAGTATGAATAGGTAAAGTAAAACCCATTTTCCTAAAGCGAGACGTTGGATTTTAGATGGTTCACCAAGATACGCTAGGAAATTAACAAGATCTGCTACCGTTTGATTGTAGTCAGAATCAACGCCTTTAGTTGTCGCAGTTAAATGACCATGTTCATTTTTAAGATAGCCTTGTTGTTTCCATAAAATGTGTGGCATACCCACATCTTTAAAGGCTAAGTTGTTTGTTCCAATTGCGCGCTCTTCATCTAGATAAAAAGTACGGAGATAGGTATTTAACCAATCTGTGCCGCGTGCGCGGGCAATAACAGAGAGATCAGGTGGCGTCACCCCAAACCATTTTTTTGCGTCAGCAGGTCGCATCGCAATGGTCATTGTGTCGCCCACTTTAGTTGATGCAAACATTAAGTTCTCTGCTACTTGTTTGTCAGTTAGACCAAGATCTTTTGCCATACGGTTATAGCGCATAAAAGAGGCAGCATGACAGCTAAGACAATAATTAACAAAGGTTCTAGCGCCTCGTTGCAATGAGGCTTTATCAGACAAATCAATTTCAACGGGATCAAGATGGATCTCTGATGAAGCCATTAATTGAGCTGATGAAACAGTTATCAAGCCAATAAATAATACGTAGATTAAGTTTCTCATTTCATTGTCACCCTGTCTGGTACAGCATTATCTTCATCAATACTGGTGTAAAAAGGCATTAAAATAAAGAATGCAAAATAGATCGCAGTAAAAATACGGGCTAATGTTGTATTGTTAATCATCAGTGTTAAACCTGCTGAAGGCTGGGTGCCCAAATAGCCTAAAAACACAAAACTAATAATAAATAATGCTAACGCTATTTTCCAAATTGGCCCACGATAGCGTGTAGATTTCACTGGGCTACGATCTAACCATGGTAGCAAGAACAATAAGAATTGTGCTAATCCCATGGCAAGCACACCAGCAAATGCAGAATTAGCTACGCTTGGAATTGCTCGCAGGATGGCATAGAAAGGGGTGAAATACCATAATGGCACAATATGTTCTGGTGTTTTAAGTGCATTTGCCGGGATAAAGTTATCGGCCTCTAAAAACCAGCCACCGAATTCTGGTGAATAGAAGATAATTAAAGAAAAGATAAACAAAAAGACAACAATACCAACGATATCTTTTACCGAATAGTAGGGATGGAAAGGAATGCCATCGAGAGGAATACCATTTTTATCTTTGTTTTTCTTGATTTCAATACCATCAGGATTGTTGGAGCCTACCTCATGTAGGGCGATGATGTGCGCAACAACTAAGCCAAGTAAAACCAATGGAACAGCAATAACGTGAAAGGCAAAGAAACGGTTTAGTGTCGCGTCTGCTACTACAAAATCACCGCGGATCCACAAGGCGATATCTGGACCAAAAAAGGGGATGGAGCCAAACAAGTTAATAATAACTTGTGCTCCCCAGAAAGACATTTGCCCCCAAGGTAGCAGGTAACCCATAAAGGCTTCTGCCATCAAGGCCATGTAGACACACATGCCAAAAACCCAAACAAGCTCACGCGGTTTTTTATAAGAACCATAAAGCAATCCACGAAACATATGTAGATAAACCACAATAAAAAAGGCAGAGGCGCCAGTTGAATGAAGGTAACGAATAAGCCAGCCCCAATTAACATCACGCATGATGTACTCAACGGAGGCAAATGCCAAGGTGGCATCGGGTTTGTAATTCATGGTTAAGAATATGCCTGTTACTATTTGCATCACCAACATCAGCAAAGCGATAGAACCAAAGAAATACCAGAAGTTAAAATTCTTTGGTGCATAGTATTTAGAAAGATGTTCTTCCCACATTTTTGTGGCGGGGAAACGTGCATCTACCCATTCCATTAAGCTTGCAAACATTATGCGACTCCTTGTGGATCTTCACCAACAACGATACGGTTATCGCCTTGGAAATAGTAAGGGGGAACTTCAAGGTTTTTTGGTGCAGGCATGTTTTTATAAACTCGGCCAGCCAGATCGTAACGAGAACCGTGGCAGGGACAGTAAAAGCCACCCTTCCATTCTGAACCCAGATCTTCAGGAGCAAGTTCAGGACGATAGGTTGGTGAACACCCTAGATGAGTACACACACCAATCAATACAACAATTTCAGGGCGAATA
Organism: uncultured Methylophaga sp.; assembly: GCA_964430395.1. Taxonomy (GTDB): domain Bacteria; phylum Pseudomonadota; class Gammaproteobacteria; order Nitrosococcales; family Methylophagaceae. The sequence continues at coordinate 3,002 of CAYSGK010000096.1, read as the reverse complement.
GAGCGTGCAGGATTTTTACTGTAGTCTGGTTGTTGGCTGACGATATCACTATCAGGATCGCGGAGCGCATCATTGAGCGAGGCAAGCATCTTGATTGATTCAGCTGAACGGCGAATGATCCAAACAGGTTTTCCACGCCATTCAATGGTCATTTGCTGACCCATTTCAAGTTTACTAATATCTGCCTCAACGGGGGCACCAGCAGCACGTGCTTTGGCGCTTGGCAACATAGAGGTAACAAAAGGTACGGCAACGGCTGCAGCGCCAGCCCCACCCACAACTACGCTAGCGGCTGTGGTGAGAAAACGTCGTTTACCGTTATCAACGGTGTTATTCATAAGGCAAAATTCCTAATATATTTGTTTTAATCGATATTATTGCTGGATACTTTAAAATATTATCGACGTTAGGAGAATAAATCTTAATAATTTTACCATAGCTAGCAGAGATTATAACAAAAAAGCCTGCTTAAATTTACGCAGGCTTTTGAGTTAGATCACAATTTGATGCTATTTTATCAGCAGATCCAAATTTCGCGTTTTTAAAGAATGCTATCGAGTGCTTCTTTAGCACCTTTCAAAGTAAACGTTGTTTCACCCTTTGAACCATCTAAAAGAGTAAAAGAAAACGTGATTTGTTTGCCAGTTGAAAGTTGTTTTATGGTATTGAGATGTGGTCGGTCATCGCCTTGAAATATAGGGCAGATAACGCGTTCAGGCAGGCGTTCGGCAATAATATGGTTTACACTGAAGTCTCGGTCGGTAGAGACGCTTTTATCATTATTGACTACAATTGCTTCAATGCCTTCATCTGCTGGCACAATGGTCGCGACAAAACCGCGTAGCATTTGTACGGGTTTGTAATCATCTATTTGAAAGAGCGGCAATGGACGTTGAGCCAGTTCATCAAATGTATATTCGGACAAGCTAAAATCTAGCCAAACATAGCCTTCATCAGTTCTGAAGATAGCAAGCTCATAGCCGTCCTCATTTTTGACAGTGGCAGATTGTGATTCAGTGCCCGATGCCTCATGGGTAAAGGTTTCAATTTTCCAGTCTGCAAAAGCGGTAGTTGAAAACAATGCGACTAGTAAAAATACGATTTTATTCATTATATGTTGAACCTTCTGTTTGCTGTAATGCCCACATGGCGGCATAGTGTCCTTGTTGAGCTAATAATTGAGCATGGCTTCCGCGCTCGATAATAGTGCCGTGCTCTAACACTAGAATCATATCAGCATTTACTATGGTTGATAAGCGATGAGCAATGACCAAGGTTGTTTTATGAGCACTTATTTCTTGTAAGGCTTTATTTATCGCCTTTTCAGAGTGGCTATCTAATGCCGATGTCGCCTCATCAAAAATAAGAATTTGAGGATTTTTTAATAATGTACGGGCGATGGCAACACGTTGTTTTTCCCCTCCTGACAGCTTTAGACCACGTTCTCCGACAAGGGTTTCATAAGCATCAGGTAGCTTCATAATAAAGTCATGAATATGGGCTTGTTTGGCTGCTGTAAATACGGCCTCTTTATTAACAGTTGGATTACCATAAAGTATATTGTGATAAATCGATTCATTAAACAAAACGGTATCTTGTGGTACGACGCCTATAGCTTGACGCAATGAATGCTGTTGAACATCTTGAATATTGACATTATCAATAGTGATCGAACCAGAGTGGATATCGTAAAACCGAAAGAGTAGTCGAACTAATGTGGACTTACCGGAACCACTGGCACCGACGATGGCGAGTTTTTGTCCCTCCGGCAGAGTAAAGCTGATGTTATTAAGAATTGCCCGAGTAGGATCATAATGAAAATTAACATTTTTAAACTCAACTGCGCCTTTTTTTATCTGTATCGGAAGTGCATTTTCCTTATCTACAGTTTCTTGGTGCTCATCAAGTAGTTTGAACATGCGTTCCATGTCGGCTAAAGAATGGCGTATTTCACGGTAAACAAAGCCTAAGAAACCAAGCGGAAGATAAAGCTGCAATAAGAAAGCATTAATTAGCACCAGATCGCCGATGGTAAGCGTTTTTTCAACCACACCCTGACCAGCAAGCAGCATTAAACAGGTTAGACCAACAGCAATAATGACGCCTTGGCCAATATTGAGCAGTGATAATGATGTTTGGTTTTTAATAGCAGAGGTTTCCCATGAGGATAAGGTTTTGTCATAACGCTGCGATTCATAAACTTCATTATTGAAATATTTAACGGTTTCATAATTCAATAAGCTATCAATGGCTTGATTATTAGCTTTTGAATCCATTTCATTCATTTTGCGGCGAAATTTCATCCGCCATTCAGTGATTATTAGGGTGTAGATAATATAGAGTAATATTGTACCGGTAGTGATGATTGCAAAAATACTGTCATAATTTCTCAGTAAAATAACGGTTACCAAAGCGATTTCAACTAATGTTGGGATGATGTTGAAGATCATAAAATTGAGCAAAAAACTGATACCTCGACTACCACGCTCTATATCGCGTGAAATACCACCGGTTTGGCGTTGCAGGTGAAAACGTAAAGATAGATTGTGTAAATGTTCAAATATTTTTCCGCTGATCCGACGAACGCTTCGGAAGATTACCTTTGCAAATAAAGCGTCGCGTAACTCGCTAAAGAGGCTACTGGCGAAACGCAATAAACCGTATGTGACCAGCATAGCAACAGGAAGATAAATAAAATCTTGTAGTTGTGGATCAAGCGCATCAACCGCACCTTTTAGCGCAAGTGGAATACCTACATTAGCTATTTTTGCCAATGTAAGTAAACCTAGCGCAATCATCACGCGACCTTTGAATTGCCATATATAAGGCAGTAAGCTACGGATAGCCCGCCAATCTTGATTATTCTTCATTAAGACCATGATACTTCAATATTCATTTTTGGTATAATCAATCGGTTAATAGCTTGAAAATATAAAAAAGTCTCTGCATATATACCCGTAATCAATCAAGATGCAGATTTTTAGCACCCATACTGAATGCGC
>CAYSGK010000095.1:0-7858 GCA_964430395.1 uncultured Methylophaga sp. | reverse complement strand
CGGTCATAAAATAATTCTTCTCCCCATGAACCATTATTCATATTGTTGCTTTCACCATAATTTGTTGTCAAGAATTGCATCTTGTCAGCACCTTTCATAGCTAAATAGTTTTCAACAGAATCAAGTCTAGATTTAGCTAATTTGTAATTATTATCATTGCTACCACGCCAATCACTATGCGCTTCTATATTCGCTTTAATATTAGGATTAGATTTTAATAGCTCAGCTAACATTGATAAACCTTGCTGTGCGTGCGAATGAACAACATCACTATTACTTAGAAAGTACACATCAAGCTGATAGCTATTTATAATCTGTTTAGTATTGTCATTATGGTTTTGTTGTGACAGATCAAATTCACGCTGTAATTGCTGCTTACTGGACTCTAATTGGGATATTTGAGATTTTGATTGTGATAACTTAGTGGTAATGAGGTCAAGATCCTTTTCTAAGGCTGTAATAAAATGTTGTTGCTCTGTTATAGTTTCAGTCTGAGTGTGCTGGTGGCCTGTTAAAACGCCTAGAGAACCTCCAATAATGGCGCCAAACGGACCGGCAATAAGTGAACCTGCAACTAAGCCTACACCGCCAACAGTGGCTTCATGATGTGAGGTATTAGCGGATTCAGGGTGATAAACTGGGTTTGCGATAATTGCTGGGCTAGCGATGAGCAGTAAGCTGCATATTAGTGTTTTTGTGTGCATAATTAAGATCCTTTGTGTTGTTATTGGTTCAGCGGGTCATCCATGACACTTGGAACTGTGCAAATAGAGGAAAATATTGAACTCCATTTCTGCGCCGAGTGGTGACTATTTAACCGTAGTGAAATGGCAACAACACGTCGTGATCTTGGCGATGTAGCGATAAAATAAGGCAGAAATATGGCAATGGGAGAAAATAATGGGGCGTAGGATCGCAATTGTAGAAGATGAACCGGATATTAGAGATAACTATGCTGAAGCGCTAAGGCGGCAAGGCTATGAGGTATCAACATATGCTAATAGGAAAACAGCCTATGAGGCTTTTCAAGAGCGCTTGCCCGAATTAGCCATTATTGATATCGGTTTGAATGATGAACCTGAAGGCGGCTTTGATTTATGTCGCGATCTAAGAGCCATGTCTGAAACATTACCGATTATTTTTCTTACGGCGCGAGATAATGAGTTAGACACTGTATCGGGGTTTCGTCTTGGCGCAGATGATTATTTGACCAAAGATATTGGTATATCACATCTACAAGCACGTATTGCTGCTTTATTCCGTCGTTTAGAATTAATGAAAACACCTGCTGTAGCGGCAGATTTAATTAGCCAAGGTGATTTAGTATTAGATGCAGATAGGATGACAGTGCATTTTAACAGCAAGCCTGTAGCCTTAACCGTGACAGAATTTTGGTTGGTGCATGCTTTGGTACGCTTTGTTGGCCATGTTAAAACACGAGACCAATTAATGCAGGCCGCTAATATTTATGTTGACGAAGACACTATTAGCTCGCATATAAAACGGATCCGTAAGAAATTTCAGGCTGTTGATAAAACATTTTCATCAATTGAAACGGTGTATGGCTTGGGTTATCGTTGGATTGAACACGTTCAATAGCTGCCATTGATGAGACTTTGGCCAGCAAAATTAAAATTACGCAGTAAGCTATTACTGGTTTCATTGGTTTTGTTACTTTTACCTTGGTTGGGTATACATTATATTCAAGCGATGGAAGATTTGTTGCAGCAGCAACAAGCACAGTCGATGGCAACGATCGCTAAAACAAGCGCTATTTTAATAGCGCAACATTCTGATCCCCTAACAGAGCGGATTAAACTGTTATCTCATAAAACACGGACACAAAAAATTGCAGTTTCGACACTTTCTGCTCCCCTTGAAATTGATGGCTACCAAAATGAATGGGCAGATCTCTATGGCTTGATGAAAACGTTTCCAACTACTAACCAATTATCTTTTGGGCATACAATTGATCCACAAGATCTGACAGCACGATATTTATGGGCAAAACAGCATCGCTCGTTAATAATGTTATTAGATGTAGCAGATGATTCGATTGTGTTTCGAAATCCACAGAGTTCAAATCGACATGGTGGTGATGCGGTTGTATTGGCGATTGTTGACAATAAACAGCGCGTTCGTCGTTATTTGTTAACAGCCAGTGCACCAGGGCAGATTAATGCCTTTGAATATATTGGAAGTTATCTCGATCCTGTGGTCATTGGACGACAAAGCGGTATTAAAGCGGCATGGCAGCTATCACCCTATGGCTATCGTTTAGAGCTTACCCTACCTGAAGCAATGGTTGATTCATCTATTGCTGTTGCCATTATTGATGTTGATAAAAATAAAGCCAAACCACAGGTTATAGGGATTGGTGATGTGCGAGATAGCGTGCTGTTTGCCGACTTATTATTACCTTCTACACAGCTGTCAGAGGTTTTATCAGAGATGGCATCAGAAGGGATCAGAATTTGGTTAATTGATACTGAACGTAATATATTGGCTAGCGCGGGTCAGGGAGAAGTATTAGTTGCCGAGCAATCTTTAAACTCTGTAGCCGATTTTTTTTATAACGTATTTTTAGAGGCGGCTGTGTCAGATGATGAATCATTGCTACATGAGCAGGCTGTTTTTATGGGAGGTGCTGTACAAAAAGCATTGGCAGGCAAAGCAGCAACAGAACGACGGCAGGTAACAGATAGTAATCAAACAGTTATTGTGGCAGCCCAGCCTATTTTGAGAGATGGGACAACAATAGCAACAGTTGTAGCAGAGAAAAATACTAATACTATTCTAGGGTTACAGAATAAAGCGGTTAAAACCTTGCTTAACACTAGTTTATGGATGATAGCACTGGCTCTTATTGTTTTAATTGGTTTTGCTAGCCGCCTTTCTTTTAGAATTAGACGGCTAAATCGCGATGTTTCTGCAGTAGTCAGTGGTGAGGGGCGCGTATCAGGCGCACTAACACAGCGTAAAGAATATGATGAATTAGGGGAGTTACGGCAAGGATTTGAACAACTTTTTGAACGTTTAGGTGTATATACGCATTATCTAGAAGCCTTATCTTCACGATTAACACATGAATTGCGCACGCCGGTAGCTGTGATTAGAACGTCATTAGAACATTTGGAACAATCACCCGAGAACAGTCAAATTTATATTGATCGGGCTCGATCAGGGAGTGAGCGGCTTAATAATATTATAGCGAGAATGAGTGAAGCAAGTAGGCTAGAACAATCCGTTAATAATGTCATCTTAGAAAAATTTGATTTGACAGCTTTACTGAGAAATATAGCACCGGTATACCAAGATCTTCATCCACAGCAATTATTTGAATTAAATTTAGCAGAAGAAATTATTGAGATAAAAGGTTCTCAAGAGTTAATTGTACAGATGCTCGATAAATTGATCGCTAATGCAGTTGATTTTCATTTGCCTAAAACAGCAATAGTGATAAGCCTTGAAAAAGGTAAAAAGTTAAATACAGGGCTTCTTAAAATAAAAAACTCAGGCCCACATTTGCCAGAAGGTATGGAACAACAATTATTTCAGCCGATGGTTTCTATTCGTGAAGCCGTTACGCAATCACCAGTACCTCATTTGGGCTTGGGTTTATATATTGTCAAACTGATCGCTGAATTACATGGTGGACAGATCACCGTCAATAATTGGCAACAAGGGGTAGAGTTTAGGTTTGAGCTGCCGATAACATAAATATGAGGGTTTAGATTGAGTCGTTTTTTTCGCACTGTCTTAACAAAAATACTTATCATGAAGAGCTCTCATTATGCTATAAATTTATGGAGTGTTATCAAAATGAAATCTTTACGAGCTATAGTAGTAGTTAGTTTAATGCTATTTTTATCAGCAGTAGAAGCCGATGTTCCGATGCCGCCGATACCTATTGAGCCTATTTATTTTGAACCGCCGATAGTAGAAGTATCACAACAAGACAAACAGTTAAATTGCATTGATTTGGATAATACAATTCGTTATTTACATCCTTATCGCTATACCTACAAAGATAAATTTTATGAAGACAATACCAATACTATGGCCGTTACCTTAATTACGGCAGATTCAGTTCCAATTGTAGGTGGGTTGCTAGGCTTAGGATATTTGACCTATTCATCAATGGTTGAAGAAAAAGAAAGTCGACGCATATTAAATGTTGAGCAACAAATCAGCATGTTGCAACAGTTAAAATCGGAGTTACACTGTTTCGAATAAAACGGTAACAAATAAATGTTAAAAAAACGTGATTGAGATGTAACTCGCAATAAGCCATTTTATTGCTTGTAGTCACCTCCTCATATCATGTACTATCAAGATAATGAATTGCCAGTGAGGTATGCACAATGACAACAACAATGGATATAAAAACTAAGTGGTATGAAGCCAATTTGAAAACAGCTCGAGAAAGTCGTAAAAAATGGTATAGAGCCAATGAAGGAACAAACAAATCAACACATAATCCGTGGTATGAAGCCAATAAAAATATGGCTGAACAGACGGGGAAACATTGGTATGAAGCTAATCTAGCCAGCCATCTAGATGCGAAGAAAAAATGGTATAAAGCTAATTTAAAAGCTGCAGTAGATTCTATTCGACAAGAACGAACTAAGTGGTATGAAGCGAATCAGCAACAGCAAGAAAATACACATCAACCATGGTATGAATCTAATATAAATTCTGGTTCTCATGCGGATAAGAAAAGAAAATGGTATAGAGCCAATCTTGAAATGGCTCATGCTAAGCAAGCTAAATGGTATGAAGCGAACCCGCAACAGCAAGAAAATACACATCAGTCATGGTATGAAGCTAATATTAATGCTGATCCGCATATGGATATGAAGAAAAAATGGTACAAAGCTAATCTTGAAACTGCACGACAAAATATCAGTAATAAGAAATGGTATGAAGCAAACTTGTATGTAGATCAATATGCAGATTCTAAACGTAAATGGTTTGAAGCAAATTTGGCACTTACACGTAAAAAAACGGAAAAACAAAAATGGTTTGAAGCCAATCTTAAAGTTGCACGTGAAAGCCAGAAAAAGTGGTATGACAGTAATAAATGATTGAAATTAAATGCCTCACCGTTGGGGCATTTCAAGTTAACACTTATTTAATTAAAGATTCAGCAACGGGCGCCTGTGCCATTATTGACACAGGTGAAAATGATGACTTGCTTGAATACCTGCTAGCATTACAGCCTCTCCCTGATATTCAAATGATTTTGCTGACGCATGCGCATCTTGACCATGCGGGTGCTTTAGTTAATTTGCAGAAGGTGTTTGATGTAGCTACGTATTTACCACGGTTAGAAATCCCCTTATTTGAAACATTGCCTCAGCAAGGGACATGGTTTGGTGCCCCACAGATGAATCGTCCGTGTGGCCGAATCGATCATCTTGTTGATGATGGTGATGTAATTCAGTTAGGCGAAACGACATTGCAATTTATTTCAACGCCAGGCCATACACCGGGGCAGGGTTGCTATTATGATGAATCGAATATCTTTGTGGGTGATACATTATTTGCAGGGAGTGTAGGTAGAACCGATTTGCCAATGGCAGATCCTGCCCTAGCACATAAAAGTTTATCAAAGTTAATGGCGTTATCTGGTAAGCTACGCGTGCATAGCGGTCATGGACCGGTTACAACACTGGCGCAAGAATTGGCCAGCAATCCTTTTTTACAATTTTTGAGATAATATGGCAAGTACACAAAAGTTAATCGCTGGATTCAAGCGTTTCCAGCAGCAATATTTTGGCGATGATAGACAGCTCTATGACAGTATGATTTCGGGGCAACCAGCAAAAACTATGATGGTGGCGTGTTGTGATTCACGCGTTGATCCTGCCATTTTAACTGATTGTGATCCAGGTGATTTATTTATTGTGCGTAATGTAGCGAATTTAGTGCCTCCTAGTGAGTTAGACGGTCACCATCATGGTACAAGTGCAGCCTTAGAATTTGCTACCATTGATTTGGAAGTTGAAAATATTATTATTATGGGGCATGCAAATTGTGGTGGAATAAAAGCATTATGGAATGATGCTGAAACAGGTCAAGCACAATCTGAGTTCATTCATCATTGGGTGTCTATTGCTAAACCAGCCAAAGATTGGGTGATCAATAAGATATCAAGTTCTTCAGTAGAAGAAAAAATTAAAGCATGTGAACAACGGGCAATATTAGAGTCGCTGGCGAATTTGATGACATTTAGCTGTGTCCGCGAAAAAGTGGAGTTAGGAACACTTAGTATACATGGCTGGTATTTTGATATACCTACCGGTGAACTATTGTACTTTAACCCACAAACTGGCGCATTTGAGCCTGTAAATTAACCTGAAAACAGGATAAATTAAAGCGCCTTGTCGGCTGATGGCTCAACTGGTTTAGTTTCTTCAGGCGCTTCGTCTGCTGTAGAGCTGTCTGATTCTTTCTTACTGTCATCAGTGATTATATCGGGCTCATCTTCACCCAAACCAATAGTATTTAATAAACCTCGAAAGAATCCTGTCTTTTTTTCTGTCAAAGGTACAACGACATTAGTACTTTCTTTATTTGATTGAGGTAAGTCTTCGCGTGCTACTGTTCGAATATCGCCCTCAACATGATCGAGGAGATCATTTTCAAAAAATAATGTGACACGGCGTTGTTCGCGGCTACCATTGCCAGGGTGAAAGCTATAGATATAGTCCCAACGGTCAGGGTGGAAAGTATCAATTAAAAGTGGCGTTCCCATGATATACGTGACTTGATGTTTGGTCATTTCAGGTTTGAGTTGGTTAATCATGTCTTGGGTAACATCATTACCTTGTTGAATATCAATGCGATAAACACCAGGGATCTTATCTTTATTACACGCGCTAATAAATACGGTGATACTTGCAAGGATGCAAATGAGAAAAGTTTTCATTTATATTCAATATCTATATTAATTTCTAAAGTGAAATGATACGCTATAGCTAAATAACTTGAAACCTACATTTGCAAGTTTTACCGCCGTCCCGTCATTCCGGCATGCTGTTAGCTGGAATAAGCCCCCCTTTTTAAAGGATAGGTGGGAGTCACGAAGAAATGGCAATCTGTAGGTTGAATATAACCTTAGTTTGAGAGGGCGTATTTATAATGGAAAGCCAAGATTTAAGAAAAGTCGGTCTAAAAGTAACCTTGCCTCGGCTGAAAGTATTAGAAATTCTTGAAACATCTAAGCTGCGGCATATGAGTGCTGAAGATGTTTATAAAGCGATGTTGGCAATGGGTGAAGAAATTGGGCTTGCTACGGTTTATCGCGTTTTAACGCAGTTTGAGGGCGCAGGTCTAGTTTCAAGGCTTAGTATTGATGGTGGACATGCCGTATTTGAGTTAGAAGATGGCTCGCATCATGACCATCTCTTATGTGTACGCTGCAATGGCATTGAAGAATTTGTCGATGAAGTGATTGAGCAACGTCAGCGAGAAATTGCCAAGAAAAAAGGCTTTGAAATGACTGACCATGCTTTATATATATACGGCATTTGCAAAAAGTGCCAGAAATAAATGGCATTTGATTTTTATTTAACCTGAGAATGGGATAAGGATAGTTAGTAAACCTATAATATATAATGACTTAGTTATAAATAGAGCTTAAAGATGAATAAAAAGGCATCACTATTTTAAACCAGTACCTCTTTTTTAGTGGATATCAAGGCGGATTTGCGTAGCAATAGCGAGCTATTGAAAGCAAATCTAACGAAGAGAGCCGCTAAAATAGATGTGCTGGATAACTGTGCTTATCCCGTTTTCAGGTTATTTAGGCGAAGAAAATACTTTCATAGACCATCATGAAGAAGGACTTTTT
>CAYSGK010000094.1:4569-7914 GCA_964430395.1 uncultured Methylophaga sp. | reverse complement strand
TTACTCAGTAATTTTACTAACAACGCCCGCACCAACAGTACGGCCGCCTTCACGAATAGCAAAACGTAAACCTTCTTCCATCGCTATCGGTGCAATAAGTGTTACGTCCATTTTTACATTGTCACCTGGCATGACCATTTCGATACCACTTGGTAGTTCACAGGCGCCAGTTACGTCTGTTGTTCGGAAGTAGAATTGTGGACGGTATCCATTAAAGAATGGGGTGTGGCGTCCGCCTTCATCTTTTGACAAGATGTATACTTCTGCATCAAAGCGTGTGTGTGGTTTGATTGTGCCAGGGTGTGCAAGTACTTGCCCGCGATCGACATCTTCACGTTTTGTTCCACGTAATAATACGCCTACGTTGTCGCCGGCCATGCCTTCGTCTAGTAGTTTGCGAAACATTTCAACGCCGGTACAGGTTGTTTTTTGTGTTTCTTTAATTCCGACAATTTCGAGTTCTTCTCCAACTTTTACTATGCCGCGTTCGACACGTCCTGTTACGACGGTTCCGCGACCTGAGATTGAGAATACGTCTTCTATCGGCATGATGAATGTGCCGTCAATGGCACGTTCTGGTTCTGGGAAGTAGTCATCCATGGCTTGGCCAAGTTTGATGATTGACGGTACGCCTATGTCACTTGTGTCGCCTTCTAGTGCTTTAAGCGCACTGCCTACAATAATAGGGGTGTCGTCACCTGGGAAGTCATATTTGTCTAGTAATTCGCGAATTTCCATTTCGACTAGTTCGATTAGTTCTTCGTCATCGACCATGTCGGCTTTGTTCATGAATACGATGATGTAGGGTACACCTACTTGACGTGATAATAGGATGTGTTCACGTGTTTGTGGCATTGGACCGTCGGCTGCGCTTACTACTAATATCGCGCCGTCCATTTGGGCTGCGCCGGTGATCATGTTTTTAACATAGTCAGCATGCCCTGGGCAGTCTACGTGGGCGTAGTGACGGTTTTCTGTTTCGTATTCTACGTGTGATGTTGAGATGGTGATGCCGCGTTCTCTTTCTTCGGGTGCGTTATCAATTTCTGCAAAAGATTTAGCTTCGCCACCACGTGCTTCGGCCATTACTTTTGTAATCGCGGCTGTCAGTGTTGTTTTACCATGATCTACGTGGCCTATTGTACCTACGTTGACATGCGGTTTATTTCGTTCAAACTTTTCTTTAGACATCTCTAACTCTCCGTCAAACTTATACTAAAATAAACAAAGGCAAGAAATTCTTACCTAATCTAAACTGCTTTTCGGTGGAGCCCGCAATCAGAATCGAACTGATGACCTCATCCTTACCATGGATGCGCTCTACCGACTGAGCTATGCGGGCCAAACTCAAGCCCAAAATATGGAGCGGGTGATGGGAATCGAACCCACATAATCAGCTTGGAAGGCTGGAGTTCTACCACTGAACTACACCCGCAGACACTACCTCTTCATACCTTTAAATATACACATGGTGGAGGGGGGAGGATTCGAACCTCCGAAGGCGGAGCCGTCAGATTTACAGTCTGATCCCTTTGGCCACTCGGGAACCCCTCCACGAGAAAGCAGGACATTGTGCGTAATATTACTGTTTTTGTCAACAACTATAATGATTATTTATCGCATTATCACTGCACTCTGTTCAGGAGGCGTAGTATACTGTGCTGTTTACACTATAAGTAGCTAAATATTAGGAGTTTTTATGGAGCAGTACCGCGGTACGACTATCCTCTCTTATCGTCGCAACGGCCAAGTCGTTATCGGTGGTGATGGGCAAGTCAGTTTAGGCAATACTGTTATGAAAGGTAATGCACGAAAAGTAAGACGGCTTTATCATGATAAAGTCATTGCAGGCTTTGCTGGCGGCACGGCAGATGCATTCACTTTATTTGAACGATTTGAAGCTAAGCTTGAAAAACACCAAGGCAATTTAACAAGAAGTGCTATTGAGCTAGCTAAGGACTGGCGAACCGACCGTATGATGCGCAAGCTAGAAGCACTGCTCGCTGTTGCCGATAGTGAAACATCACTGATTATTACCGGTAATGGAGATGTTATAGAACCTGAGAATGGTCTTATGGCCATTGGTTCTGGTGGTCCTTTTGCTCAATCTGCCGCTACAGCCTTATTTGAAAATACCGAGTTATCCGCCCGTGATATTGTTGAAAAAGGCCTGCATATTGCCGCCGATATTTGCATCTATACTAATCACAACCTTACCATTGAAACTTTAGAGTCTGAATAAAAAACTATGCAAGCATTAACACCCAAACAAATCGTTGAAGAATTAGATAAACATATTATTGGCCAGCAAGCGGCTAAAAAGGCGGTTGCTATCGCGTTGCGTAATCGCTGGCGTAGAAAGCAGTTGTCAGCCGAGCTACAACACGAAATCACACCCAAAAATATTTTAATGATCGGCCCTACCGGTGTCGGTAAAACTGAAATTGCTCGCCGCTTAGCCACGTTAGCTAATGCACCTTTTATCAAAATAGAAGCCACTAAGTTTACTGAGGTAGGTTATGTCGGTCGTGATGTTGAATCTATTATTCGTGATTTAGCTGAAATGGCAATGAAGATGTTGCGTGAACAGGCTGTTGAAGCCGTTAAAAATAAAGCCGAAGACGCAGCAGAAGATCGTATTTTAGATGCTCTACTCCGCCCTGCTCGCGGCCAAGAAGAATCAGATGATGATTCAACAACTCGTCAACGTTTTCGTAAAATGTTGCGTGAAGGTAAGTTAGATGATCGTGAAGTTGAATTGGAACTCAGTGCGCCTAATATTGGCGTAGAAATCATGTCCCCTCCGGGCATGGAGGAAATGACAAATCAATTACAAGATATGTTCCAAAATATGGGCTCATCTAAAACGGCCACACGTAAATTAACCGTAGCTAAAGCAATGCGTGCGCTTGCTGAAGAAGAGGCCAGCAAACTTATTAATGAAGAAGATTTAAAAGCACAGGTTATCGATTCTGTTGAGCAAGATGGCATCGTCTTTTTAGATGAAATTGATAAAATCACGCATCGTAATGAAGGTGGCAGCGGCGGTAGTGATGTATCTCGTGCCGGTGTGCAGCGTGATCTTCTTCCCTTAGTTGAAGGTAGTACGGTTTCAACTAAATACGGCATGTTAAAAACTGACCATATTTTGTTTATTGCTTCAGGTGCCTTCCACCTAAGCAAACCTTCTGATCTTATTCCTGAACTGCAAGGGCGCTTACCTATTCGTGTCGAATTAAATGACTTAGGCGCAGATGAATTTGTACGCATTTTGACAGAACCTGATGCCTCATTAACGGAACAATACATCGCTTTATTAGGTGCTGAAGGCTCAAAACTCACCTT
>CAYSGK010000094.1:0-4469 GCA_964430395.1 uncultured Methylophaga sp. | reverse complement strand
ACTGGCAAGATTATTTAAACCGGCTTGAAAAAGCAGGCTACCAACGACTACAAACTGAGGGTTAGGCATCGTGGAAGATAAAAATACCACCCATTTTGGCTATAAAGAAGTCCCCACCGAAGACAAAGTCAAACATGTCGCAGGTGTATTTCACTCCGTTGCAAATAAATATGATCTAATGAATGACTTAATGTCGATGGGTATTCATCGACTATGGAAACGATTTACTATTCATACCAGTGGGGTACGCCGTGGTGCAAAAGTACTGGATATTGCGGGTGGTACAGGCGATCTTGCTCTTAAATTCTCAAAACTTGTGGGTAGCACGGGCCAAGTGATTTTGGCAGATATTAATGCCAGCATGTTAAATGTGGGTCGTGACCGCTTAACTGATGAAGGTGTGACTGGTAATATTGACTATGTGCAAGCCAATGCAGAATGCTTACCCTTCCCAGATAATACCTTTGATGTCATTACTATCGCCTTTGGCTTACGAAATGTGACAGACAAAGATGCGGCATTACGTTCTATGTTTCGCATCTTAAAGCCTGGGGGCAGATTGCTAGTATTGGAGTTTTCTAAACCCGCAGATTGGCTTACACCTATTTATGATACCTATTCATTTAAACTACTCCCTAAAATTGGCAAAATATTCTCTAATGATGAAGAAAGTTATCAATATTTAGCTGAATCAATTCGCATGCACCCCGATCAAGAGACCATGAAGGCAATGATGGCTGATGCAGGGTTTGAACGTTGTGATTATCATAATATGTCAGCGGGTATTGTCGCCTTGCATAGTGGTTATAAATTTTGAGCTTATTTCTAAAACCGCTTGAGCTAGCACTGAATGCGGCATTAGCCCAAGATCTAGAAACAAAAGCAAAGCTGGATCAATTTGAGCAGCGTAGCATTGCCATCAATATAAAAGATCTCGGTCAAATCATCACCATGACAGTTATCGACTTGCAGATACACCTTGCAGGCAACACCGATGAAACCGCCGACTTAACCATCACCAGCAATGCATTAACGTTGGCAAAGTTAGGTAGCGATCCTGATAGCTTATTTTCAGCAGATATTGATATTAATGGCGACGTACAATTTGCCAAACAACTGCGTGATTTATTAGATGGTTTTGATTTTGATTGGGAAGCCCAATTAGCCAAAGTAACCGGCGATACACTCGCATTCCCCATTACTCATGGCATTCGCCAGTTTTCTGGCTGGGCAAAAAATACCCATCAATCAATGCAAGAGAATACGGCAGAATATCTACGTGAAGAAGCCCGTATTTTGCCCGACAAATCACAAGTTAATGACTATTTATCGAATGTGGATACACTTCGAGCTGATTTAGATAGGCTTGAAGCGCGTGTTAATAGATTAGGTGCCAAATGAAAATACGTCACTTTTTCCGTCTAATCCAAATCAACCATGTGTTGGCAAAACATCGTTTGGATGAGTTTATCCAAGCCACACATTTACTTCGACCTTTACAGTTTTTAAACTATTTATCTCCGTATCGATTAACCCATAGCAATGAAGAACCACGCGGTGAGCGGCTACGTTTAGCTTTAGAAGAACTCGGCCCAATATTTGTAAAGTTTGGTCAAATATTATCCACTCGTCGTGATTTATTACCCGATGATATTGCTGACTCACTCGCTAAGCTACAAGACCAAGTCACGCCTTTTTCTAATGAACTTGCATTAAGCTTAATTCAGCAAGCTTATGGTGAACAATCTCTAGATGAGCTCTTTGCTGAAATTGATGAACAGCCATTAGCTTCCGCTTCTATTGCTCAAGTTCATGCCGCTAAGTTAATCAATGGCGATGATGTAATTCTTAAAATTATTCGCCCTAATATTGAAAAACAAATTCGCCGAGATGTTGAGTTATTGCACACCATCGCTGGTTTAGCCGAACGCTTTTGGGTCGATGGCAGACGCTTACGCCCCAAAGAAGTGGTCACTGAAATAGAAAAAAATCTCTATGATGAATTAGATATGATGCGTGAAGCCGCATCAGCCTCACAACTTCGCCGAAATTTTGAAGGTAGCAATTTATTATATGTACCTGAAATAAATTGGCAGCTCACAAAAAATAATTTATTGCTACAAGAACGTATTTACGGCATTCCTATCGGTGATATTGCCCAATTAAAAGCCCATAACGTTAATATGGAAAAACTGGCTGAAGTCGGGGTTGAAATATTCTTTACCCAAGCCTTTAAACACGGCTTTTTCCATGCCGATATGCATCCCGGCAATATTATGGTTGATGCCAGCGATCCTGAGAATCCTTCTTATATTGCCATTGATTTTGGCATTATGGGAACGCTTTCGCCTGAAGATCAAAACTATTTAGCGGATAACTTCTTAGCCTTTTTCAACAGTGATTATCGCCGCGTAGCTGAGTTACATGTGCAGTCAGGTTGGGTGCCGGCTGATACCCGAGTTGATGAATTTGAGGCGGCTATTCGCAGTGTTTGTGAACCTATTTTTGCTAAACCACTTAATGAAATCTCTTTTGGGCAAGTATTATTACGCTTATTCCAAACAGCGCGACGTTTTAATATGGAAGTGCAGCCACAGTTAGTATTGCTACAAAAAACCTTACTTAATATTGAAGGCTTAGGGCGACAACTTTATCCTGAATTAGATTTATGGAAAACAGCCAAACCTATTTTAGAACAGTGGATGCAAGAAAAAATGGGTTGGCAAGCGACATTAAAAACGCTACAACAAGAAGCGCCAAATTGGATCCAGACCTTACCTAAATTACCGATGATGCTGCACGATCTTGCTCAGCAAGCCCAAGATGGCAAACTGAAAATGCAACTATCTTCCCACGATCTTAAAAAACTAAAACAAGAAATACGCGATGCTAGCTACCGCAATGTGGCGGCTATTAGCGGAGCGACATTTATCATCGGCGCAGCTATTATTAAAGGTCTTGATGGTTATTCGCCCACAATGTTAGCTGGCATGCCTGTGCTGAGCTGGGTGTTTGGTCTTTGGGGTGCTATTTTACTTTATACCAGTTTGTCAGATAAGAATTAAAATATGTTTAAAATTATCCTAGCCCTTGCCGGCTACTTTCTTTTTGGTGGCAGCTTTTTAATGGCCTTTTTGGGTTATTTAATAGGTGGCAGCATTGATCGCGCTCAAAACTATGGCATGGGCGGCATCAATCCACTAGGCACCGGACAACGTCAAGCTGTATTCCTTGAAACTGTGTTTGTGCTTATGGGTAAATTAGCAAAAGCTGATGGCCATATATCTAAAGATGAAATTGCCCATGTAGAAGCCTTTATCAAAAAAAATGGCATGTCGGCTGAACATCGCAAACAAGCCATAAAACAGTTTCAACGCGGTAGTGCGGCCGACTTTGATATTTCTAATACCTTAACTGACTTTATGTCTGCTTGTGGCCATACCTTGCATTTAAAACAAGTGTTGTTAATGTATTTAATCGTTATGGCACTGGCCGATGGCAAGCTCGACCCTGCCGAACAGAGCTTGTTAGAGCAAATTGCATTACGGTTAGGATATAGCTCAGCACAATTTAGACAAATGTTAGAAATGGTGCTCAATCAAGCCAATTTTTCACAAGGTCGCCAACAATACAATAGTCAAAATTCAGCTTCTGCTTTAGAGGATGCATACAAAGCCTTAGGCGTGACTAAAAGTAATTCTGATAAAGAAATAAAACGCGCTTATCGCAAACTAATGAGTCAATATCACCCCGATAAATTAATCGGACAAGGTCTGCCTGAAGATATGATTGCACAAGCCACAGAGCAAGCAAAAGAAATCCAAGTTGCTTATGATCTTATTAAAAAACAAAGACCTAAGGCTTGAAAAAATTAAATTAAACCCCATTTAGTATTGTAGCCTCGTTAATTCATAACAGAAATCGTCATTCCCAAGATCTATTATTGGGAATCTAAAGGCAGCTCAAATAACGTTTATCGTTAGACTCTCTCTCCGAGAGCCTGCGGGAGTGACGAAGAATATAAGACCGGGGTATTTAATAAAAGGAGCCAGCATGATACAACTAGGCATCGCGATATTGCTGATCTTAGCAATACTCTATTTCGTTAATGGCTATAAACGTCAACAACGATTATTACTAAAAGAACAAGAACTTGAGCAAGCGGAATTAGATAGCGACATTCTCGATATCGACAAATCTATTGCCGAAGAACGTGCACACCAACAAGAAATCAAGAAAGATATTAATAACATCAAAGGAAATATCAAATGAACACAAAATACCTCCCCCAAATCATCATCGTTGCCATCGTAGGTATGCTCCTCATCATGTCAGCCGGCATTAACGATGCGGGTAATCGTACGGTGGTGCAATACCCTACCGGTAAGTTATTAGTAAAATTTACTCCCGGTATTTAGTCACCCCTTAAAAAAGATCCACCAATTTAGTTACAGTCAGTGAACTCGGCA
>CAYSGK010000093.1:6579-7927 GCA_964430395.1 uncultured Methylophaga sp. | reverse complement strand
AGTTATGTGCAAGTTGGTGCCGA
This sequence comes from uncultured Methylophaga sp., assembly GCA_964430395.1. Classification (GTDB taxonomy): domain Bacteria; phylum Pseudomonadota; class Gammaproteobacteria; order Nitrosococcales; family Methylophagaceae. The sequence goes on along the minus strand of CAYSGK010000093.1, from coordinate 7,904 downwards.
CGGGCGGAGTCGAACCGCCACGGACTATGTCCACCACCCCCTCAAGATGGCGTGTCTACCAATTTCACCACGTCGGCTAATAGGGGTTTAGATTATTCTGGAAGGTCAGGTAAATCGCTTGGCATTGGTATTGTTGGCGCTGTCTCTACTGTTTCAGTAGTAGGCACAGACTCAGTAACACTTTCGGCCGGTTTTGTTTGGTTTGAAAAGTAAGCTAATGACAGGCTAGTCACAAAAAATGCTGCTGCTAAGATGGCGCTGCTTCGAGACAGGAATGAGGCTGAACCTTGGCTTCCAAACACGCTAGAAGATGCCCCTCCTCCGCCTAAAGCCGCAGCCCCCGCATCAGCACCTTTGCCATGTTGAATTAAGATCAATCCGACAAGAAGCAATGAAATAACGATGTGTACTACTATAATTAATGCATCCATTTTTTAACCTAAACGCTCGCTGCTGCCCGACAAATTGCTATAAACTCATTAGCATCTAATGATGCGCCACCTATGAGTCCACCATCAATATCTGGCATTGAAAATAAGGAGGACGCATTATCCTCTTTTACGCTCCCGCCGTAAAGTATTTGTACTGATTCAGCTGTGACTGGATCTTGCTTGGCAATACGCTCACGCATATGTACATGAACACTTTGCGCCCAATCTGGTGATGCAGATTTACCAGTACCAATCGCCCATACGGGTTCGTAAGCAAGTATCGCTTGCGACAATGCTTTGACGCCCAACTGTTTAATAACAATATCCAGTAATCGGCTTACAACTTCTTCTGTCTTACCTGTATCATGTTCTTCAGGGCTTTCACCGATGCAAACAATTGGCGTGATGCCTTCTTGTATGGCTATCGCATATTTTTCTGCGATAATATGATCGAGTACAAGCGTATCAAGCCCAATTTCAGCATATAAACAGCGCCGCTCAGAATGCCCCATTAAGACATATTCACAACCAAAATCATTGAGCATAGGCGCTGAGATTTCGCCTGTGTAGGCGCCTCGTTTAAATTGAGAGAGATTTTGCGTTCCCCAAAACAATGGCGTTCCCGTTAACGCTTCTTGCACTTGCTTCAAATAAACAGCAGGAGGAAACACGGCGACATCAACAGAGGAGAACGTATCGACCTGCGTCAAAATACTGTTCAATAGCCGTGCAGTGCTCGTACTTGAGCCGTTCATCTTCCAGTTTCCAGCCACAAAAGGTTTTCGCACTTGCATCACTCTTTTAAAATTAAAACAAGTGCTTAGCTTACCTTTTTAGTCCTGATAAAGCAATATTGTTATTGCCTAATATTCTTGTTGGTACGTATCCTGCATA
>CAYSGK010000093.1:2506-6479 GCA_964430395.1 uncultured Methylophaga sp. | reverse complement strand
GCTAAATTTTTAATAATATCAGCAAGTTCTATAGCTAATTGATTAGTTAGTGTTGCGTCACGCCCTTCTACCATGACTCTTATAACGGGTTCGGTGCCTGATGCGCGTAATAAAACACGTCCTTCATCGCCTAATTTAGTTTCGAGTGCTTTGATTGCTTCGCTTACTTCACTGTTATTGTCAAGATCAATTTTCTTTGTGACTCTGACGTTGATTAAACGTTGTGGGTATTTAATAACAGCCGAACTAAGCTCACTCAGGCTTTGACCTGTTTGCTGAATTTCGGCTAGCACTTGTAATGCCGCAACAATGCCATCTCCTGTTGACGTTTTATCTAAACAAATAATATGGCCAGATGATTCACCACCGACTATACCACCGGTTTTTTTCATCATTTGCATTACATAACGATCACCTACATTAGCGCGGTGTAATTTCATATCATGGCGTTGCAAGGCGTGTTCTAAACCTAAATTAGACATTTGTGTGCCAATAATTTCTGTTCGGCCTGTGCCGAGACGTTTCTGTGATTTTGCAATAATAAATAAAAGTTCATCGCCGTCCACCAGCTGGCCTTTTTGATCTACCATAATCAAGCGATCGCCATCGCCATCTAAGGCAATGCCTAAAGCCGCTTTATTTTCTAATACTGCTGCTTGTAATGATTGAGGCTCTGTTGAACCACACTTTTGATTAATATTCAGTCCATCAGGCTGGTCACCGATAGCAATCACCTCGGCACCTAATTCTTTAAATACTTCAGGGGCGATATGGTAGGTAGCACCATTGGCACAATCAACAACAATTTTTAAACCTGATAAATCAACTTTTGAAGGAATGGTGCTTTTACAAAATTCAATATAACGACCAGCAGCATCATCAACACGGTAGGCTTTACCTAATAAATTCGAATCCACCGTTACCAACGGTTCATCCATCATTGCTTCAATTTCATGTTCAATGTCATCAGCTAATTTTGTGCCTTCACCTGAAAAGAATTTAATGCCGTTATCATGATAAGGGTTATGTGATGCACTGATGACTATGCCTGCTTGTGCATGGAATGTGCGTGTTAAATAAGCAATGGCAGGAGTAGGCATTGGACCTAACAAGTAAATATCAACACCCGCGGCAGAAAGGCCTGCTTGTAATGCTGATTCAAACATATAACCTGAAATACGTGTGTCTTTGCCAATTAATATTTTACTGCGGTGTTCCTTAGCAAAAACCCGCCCTATTGCCCAACCTAATTTAAGTACAAATTCAGGTGTGATAACGCCATCACCTACACGGCCACGGATACCATCTGTTCCAAAATATTTTCTTTCAGCCAAAGTCTTCTACCTTCATTACATGGTCACACATCATTATAGCCTGAACTGTTTCACAAACGTCATGACTACGAATTATCTTTGCACCTTGCCAAACCGCTAAAGCTGATAAAGCTAAACTAGCAGCAAGTCGTTCATCTACTGAAACATTAAGCAGCTTACCAATCATTGATTTGCGAGATACACCAATTAATACCGGCAATCCTCGTTCAACCAATTCTCCTAGGTGTTTCATTAATCTAAGATTATGGCTGGCACGTTTACCAAAACCAAAGCCGGGATCAACTATCAATTTATCTCGACTAATCCCCGCCTGCTCACACTCTGCCACCCGTTTATAGAGGAACTGTGTTACTTCAGCAACAACGGCATTATATTGAGGATCATCTTGCATATTTTCTGGCGTACCTTGAGCGTGCATCAAACATATAGGCACACCTAATTCTGCTGCGACCTGTAGTGCACCATCGACACGCAATGCTTGCACATCGTTGATGAATCCCGCCCCTGCATTTACCGCGGCTCGCATAACATCAGGTTTGCTGGTATCTATAGAAATGGGAATATCAATTTCAGCTTGAATCGTTTCTATAACAGGTACTACGCGTGCTATTTCTTCGTCTACAGAAACTACGGCCGCGCCGGGTCGAGTAGATTCGCCACCCACATCAATAATTGCCGCCCCATCGGCCACCATTTTTAGTGCTTGTTTTAATGCCGCTTCAGGTGCAATAAATTGGCCGCCATCCGAGAAAGAATCTGGGGTAACATTTAAGATCCCCATCACTTGTGGCTTTGTCAGATCTAGAGGCTTGCCTGCACAATCTAAAATCATATAGTTAACCTGAGTTTATTTTTTGTCATTTCAGTAGAATTTACCCAGTCAAGCTAAGCACGAGCTTAGCCAGAATCTCTGCTTTAAAACACTAGATTCCCGCTTAAAGCATGCGGGAATGACGGTGAAGTGACTACGATTGTTCTACAGGTTTACCTGACACATCTGCGTCTTTTGTCGATTGCGGTGATGATGGCGGCGTTGGCGAATCATCAGTCCAATCTCTTGGCGCACCTGGTTCACGGCCTTCCATAATGGCATCAATTTGATCGCTATCTATGGTTTCATATTTCATCAATAATTCAGCCATGATATGCAATTTATCAATATTTTCTTTTAATATTTTTTCAGCGCGTTGATAATTGCGGTTAATCAGGGTTCGAACATCTTCATCAATTTTTTTCGCAGTTAAATCAGATACAGCTTTATGCTGTGTCACGCTACGGCCAAGAAAAACCTCGCCCTCATCTTCACCATATGACATAGGCCCCATATTGTCCGACAAGCCCCATTTAGTCACCATATTATGTGCTATTTCTGTAGCACGCTGAATATCGTTGGAGGCACCTGTTGTAACGCCTTCTTTACCTAAGGTCATTTCTTCTGCAATACGACCACCATACAGTGTTGAAATTTGGCTTTCTAACTGTAACTTACTGTTGCTGTATTTGTCTTCCTCTGGTAAAAACATGGTGACACCTAAAGCGCGACCGCGCGGAATAATACTGACTTTATAAACGGGATCATGTTCTGGCACAATGCGACCCACAATAGCATGACCTGCTTCATGATAAGCTGTATTTTTCTTTTCTTTCTCGCTCATCACCATTGATCTACGCTCAGCACCCATCATAATTTTATCTTTGGCATTCTCCATATCTTCCATATCAACCAGACGTTTATTCTCTCTGGCAGCAAATAAAGCGGCTTCATTTACTAGGTTGGCTAAATCAGCCCCTGAGAACCCTGGTGTACCGCGTGCTATCACACTTGACTCTACATCATCTGCTGCTGGGACTTTACCTAAATGTACATTCAAGATTTGTTCGCGACCACGAATATCTGGCAATGGCACCACTACTTGGCGATCAAAACGACCGGGGCGTAATAAAGCAGGATCTAATACATCAGGACGGTTAGTCGCAGCAATAACGATAACGCCTTCATTGCCTTCAAAACCATCCATTTCAACTAATAATTGGTTTAATGTTTGCTCGCGTTCATCATTACCACCACCAAGACCGGCACCACGATGGCGACCTACCGCATCAATTTCATCGATAAAGATAATGCAAGGCGCATGTTTTTTTGCTTGCTCAAACATATCACGCACACGTGATGCACCCACACCGACAAACATTTCAACAAAGTCTGAACCAGAGATAGTAAAGAATGGTACTTTTGCTTCACCAGCTATAGCCTTGGCAAGCAATGTTTTACCTGTACCGGGCGAACCCACCATTAAAATACCACGTGGAATTTTACCGCCTAGTTTTTGGAATTTTGCAGGTTCACGTAGAAATTCGACTAATTCCCCTACTTCTTCTTTAGCTTCTTCAACGCCGGCTACATCTTTAAATGTGACTTTAACTTGATCTTCATTGAGCATTCTGGCTTTACTTTTACCAAATGACATTGGGTTCTTACCGCCACCACCACCATTCATTTGGCGCATAAAGAACACCCAAACACCGACAAGCAATAACATTGGGAACCATGAAATAAAGATCTGCATTAACAAGCTAGTTTGTTCTGCAGGTTCTGCTTTTATCGTGACATTATTATTAATCAGATCTCCCATTAAACC
>CAYSGK010000093.1:0-2406 GCA_964430395.1 uncultured Methylophaga sp. | reverse complement strand
CCTCGGCCTAATAAATATACTTCACGACTGCGGGGTCGTGATGCGTCTGGCTTACGAGTGATGACTTTTTGGAAACCCTCTCGCATTGCTTTCATATACTGTTCAAAGCCTTCGCCTTGAAATACTTTAACTAAAAAACTACCTTGCTTACTTAAATTCGTTAAAGCAAAATCTAAGGCGAGTTCAACTAAATACATACTGCTGGGCTGATCAATTGAGCTTACCCCTGTTATATTGGGTGCCATATCTGATAATACAAGGTCTATCTGTTGACCATTTAAAACAGCATTGAGTTCATCTAATACCGAATTTTCTCTAAAATCACCTTCAATAAAGTGTACACCTGTTAGCGGTGTCATTGGCAAAATATCCAGTGCCACTACCGTTCCTTTGTCACCTACTTTGCGTAATGCATAATCAGACCATCCGCCAGGTGCACTCCCTAAATCGACCACAGCCATTGCGGGATGCATTAATTTATCTTTTTTATCAATTTCTGCTAATTTGAATGTCGCTCGTGATCGATAACCGGCTTTTTGAGCCATTTTCACATAATGATCATCAAAATGCTCTCGCATCCAGTCATTGCTCGATTTACTTCTTGCCATAATCTATAATTCAGCCTTATCTGTGCTTACAATCAAAGCTAAACCCAATAAGCTTAAAACGATATAAAGATTTCTGCTTATGCTGTGAAACAAATCAAAACGCTCGATCATGGTATCATTTCCTTGCGAAATAAACTGTTTTAGCACGGCCACTTCAGGCTGTAAATAACAACTAAAAACAAGAGTAAATACAATCATTAGCACCAAAACCCAAAACCGCCATAATCCAGTCACCTGTTTACCGTAAGTAATAATTTTAGCCAATAACAATACGCTACCACAGCCCAACCCTAAGATATTAACGGTAGAAAAGAGTTTTCCAGCATAATTTCCAGCTAAAGTAATATCACCCAGTGTAGCAAAAGCCATAGGCACAGCTATATAACCAATAGCCCAAAGACTTCCTATCCACAGAGTAAGCAATAATCGCTCAGATATAAGATTAACCTTCATATTTTATGGCAACAATTTCATATTCAATATCACCGCTAGGTGCTTTCACAACAGCAATATCATCAATTTCTTTACCAATTAAAGCGCGTGCAATTGGTGATGAAATTGAAATGCGGTTTTTCTTAATATCTGCTTCATAGTCTCCTACAATCTGATAGCTTACTTCATCATCATTATCAATATTAAGCAATTCAACTGTCACACCAAAAACAACACGACCATCTTGCGGTAGTGAAGCAGGATCGATGATCTGAGCATTGGAGAGCACGCCTTCAAGCTCTTGAATTCGACCTTCAATAAAACTTTGTTGCTCTTTGGCAGCATGATATTCAGCATTTTCTTTTAAATCGCCATGAGCCCGTGCTTCTGCAATTGCTGCAACTACATTGGGGCGGGCAGTAAACTTTAATTGATTTAATTCATCTTTAAGGTCATCTGAACCATTTAATGTAATAGGTACGGCCATTAGTGTAATTCTCCGTGTAATGTTTGCAAGCAATTTACTGAATCATTGTTTGCACTGTTTAATGCTTGGCAGGTTGCACGTGCGGCTGCCAATGTAGTTGTATAATTAACCTGATGCTGTAATGCTGCACGACGAATTTCTGTCGAATCAGCAACTGATTGACGGCCTTCTGTCGTATTCACTATCAAGTTTATTTCTTCATTTTTGATCATATCAACAATATGAGGCTGACCTTCAGCGACCTTATTAACACGTTCACAGTCTATTCCGGCATCATGTAATACTTTTTGTGTTCCCCGTGTTGCTAATAAGATAAAGCCAAGTTCAACGAGATCTTTAGCAATTGAAATAATCCCAGCCTTATCTACACCGCGAACACTAATAAAGGCCTTGCCACCTGTAGGCAACACGACACTTGCGGCTAATTGTGATTTGGCAAAGGCCTCACCAAAAGTACGCCCCACACCCATAACTTCACCAGTAGATTTCATTTCAGGGCCAAGGATAGGATCAACGCCTTGGAATTTAATGAAAGGAAATACCGCTTCTTTTACCGAATAATATTTAGGGATAACTTCTTTGGTAATACCTTGTTCAGCTAAACTGCGACCGGCCATACAACGTGCAGCAACTTTAGCTAATGGTACGCCAATCGCTTTAGAAACATAGGGCACAGTACGTGAAGCACGTGGATTAACTTCAAGCAAGAATATCTTATCATCTTGAATCGCAAATTGCGTATTCATTAAACCTACAACGCCAAGCTCTAATGCCATTTGACGTACTTGCTCACGCATCTGATCTTGGGTTTCTTTACTCAAACTATATGAAGGTAACGCGCATGCCGAGTCGCCAGAGTGTACCCCTGCTTGCTCAATA
>CAYSGK010000092.1:0-8074 GCA_964430395.1 uncultured Methylophaga sp. | reverse complement strand
AATCCTTTAGCAAAACCTAAGTTACGGCTAGATACGATTTAGTCCGATCAATTTATTATCTTTATCAAATTGGATGCTGAACTGTCCTTGAATGCCATTTTGATCTATAAAAGATCTAATATGCTCAACTGGAAATTGTACTTTTTGGCCTGTCACCGCAGTTACAATAACCGTTCTTACAGTCCCTTGATAATAGCGTAGTGCCTGCTCTCTGCTTATATTTAGATTAAAGTGTAATTCCATCATTATCTTGTAGTAACTCAGAAAATAATTGTGTTAGTTGCTGGCACACAGTATCTCGCTCAGCTTTATCATACTGCACAGCTTGCCCCCTCCCCCAAACAGGTGCAGGCCATGTTTCATCATTTGCAAATCTAGCAACATGGTGTATATGTAACTGCGTTACAATATTTCCTAATGCGGCTACATTCATTTTGTCTGCTTGAACCAAGGCCTTTAATTTTTCTGCAACAAAGTTTGATTCTTTCATCAGTTGAAGCTGTTGTTGAGCAGTTAGTTGAAAAACCTCTGTGATGCCTGTCACTCTTGGTACCAATATTACCCAGGGGTAACGCACATCATTCATCAACAATACTTTGCTCAGAGAAAAATCGCCGATTTGGATTGTGTCTTGCTCTAATCGCGGGTCAAGCTTAAACATCGGCTAAATACTTGTTCACAACTTCATACACATCAGGAGATAAGTCATCATAGTTCGCAATTTCTGATAATGCTTTCTTCATTAATCCCTGCCGCACATCATCATATTGCCGCCAAGAATTAAAAGCCCCTAGCATGCGTGAAGCAACTTGCGGGTTCAGTTTATTGAGCACTAAGATTTGTTCTGCTAAAAAACGGTAGCCAGAACCATCTTTTGCATGAAAATTAATCGGGTTATTTCGACAGAATTGTCCTATAAGTGCACGCACATTATTAGGGTTTTTAATACTAAAGGCAGGATGCTTCATCAAGCCTTTAATCCGTAACAATGTATCTGGTAAGCTAGATTGAGCTTGCACCGTTAACCATTTATCTACGACTAAACGATCATGTTGCCATTGTTCATAAAATGCACGAAGTGCATGTTCACCCTCTGGCCCTGCATGATTAGCTAATAAAACCAGTCCGGCAATCGTATCGGTCATATTATCTGACTGCTTCATTTGTTTAAGACAACGTTGTGTCTGCATGGGATCATCCGTTGCCATTAAATAACTTAAGCAGCTATTTTTAAGCGTTCTGCGTGCCATATCTACCGCATTAAATTGATACTTATCTGGTGAGTTATACTGTTGATATATTGCTATAAATTCGTCTTTTAAGCCATTAGCTAATTTCTTCTTCAAAAATTGTCTAGCTTTATGTATTGCATCCACATCGGAATTTTCCATTTGTGCCGCCAAATAATTTTCTGTCGGTAACGACAGCATTTTAGCAATCAGAGCAGGATCCAGATCTTTATTCATCAAGATTAATTTAAACTGCTGAATCAAGTCATTTGGAACACTAAGTGCGGTTTGTTGCTGAATATCCTTCACTAACTTTAAAAGCACATTTATCAACAACGTTTGCCCTGCATCCCAGCGATTAAAGCTATCACTATCATGAGCCATCAAAAAGGCTAATTCTGCATTTGAATACTTGGCTTTAACAATGACTGGTGCTGAAAAGCCACGTAATACCGAAAGAACCGGCTTAAAGTGCACATTATTAAATATAAAGGTCTGTGTAGCTTCGGTAATAGATAATACCCGTGTTTGACTATCAAAATCGGCTTCATCATCTTCAAGTCGTAATGAAAGTGCTTCTCCTTTCTGGTCTAATAGCCCTACAGCTAAAGGAATATGAAACGGTTCTTTATCGGCTTGATCCGGTGTTGCAGGGCATGATTGGGAGACCGTCAAACTATATGTATTATTAAAATCATCATACTGCTCATCAATAACAATTTGCGGCGTACCTGCTTGTGAATACCATCGTTTGAATTGGCTTAAATCTACAGCGTTAGCATCTTCAATAGCTTGCACAAAATCATCGGTGGTCACAGCTTGACCATCGTGACGGTCAAAATAGAGATCGGTTCCTTTTCTAAAGCCCTTATCACCGACAATCGTTTTGATCATGCCTACAACTTCAGCGCCCTTTTCGTAAATTGTCACCGTATAAAAGTTACTGATCTCGATAAACGAGGCTGGTCGTACAGGATGCGCCATTGGGCCAGCATCTTCAGCAAACTGCATCGTGCGCAGTTGGTTTACATCATCAATGCGTTGAACTGCCTCAGAATTAAGTGCAGCACTAAATTGTTGATCTCGTAATACCGTAAAGCCCTCTTTCAAGCTAAGCTGAAACCAATCACGACAGGTAACGCGATTGCCTGACCAATTATGAAAGTATTCATGACCAACAATACTTTGAATTCGATAATAATCTGCATCTGTTGCAGTTTCAGGGCTTGCCAATACACATGAAGCATTAAATATATTTAAGCCCTTATTTTCCATTGCCCCCATATTAAAATCATTAACAGCAACGATCATAAATACATCTAAATCATATTCACGGCCATAGGTTTCTTCATCCCACTTCATCGCTTGCTTCAAAGAGTTCAAGGCATGATCACATTTGTGGCTATTTTCATGATCAACATATATTTGCAGGCTTACATTTCGACCAGATTGTGTAGTAAAACTATCTTGCTGGCGGTATAAATCACCCGCCACTAAAGCAAAGAGATAACTTGGTTTTGGGTGTGGATCATGCCAACGTGTCCAATGCCGTCCATCTTCAAATTGGCCTTGCTCTTCGAGGTTTCCATTTGCCAGCATAATGGGCCACAGCTGTTTATCTGCGACAAGAGAAACTGTAAACACGGCCATCACATCAGGTCGATCTAGATAATAAGTAATACGTCTAAACCCTTCCGCCTCACATTGTGTGCAAAGTAATGTTCCTGAATGATATAAGCCTTCTAATGCCGTATTTTGATCGGGTTGAATAAGCGTTTCAATTTCTAATTCAAAGCTATCAGGCAATGAAGACAAACGTAAACTCTTTTCAGTTCGCTGATACTCATTGCCCTGTAGCTGTCGCCCGTCAACTTTAATTGATAACAATTCAAGTTGCTCACCATCAAGCACACAGTCGCCACCATTACCTTGCGGATTTTTACGCATACTCAACACACTTCTCACATGCGTTTTTGATGCATCTAATTCGAAATGCAAATGCACTGTATCAATTAGATAGTTAGGTACTTTGTAATCAGCTAAAAAAGTTTCTTTAGGTGTAACGGAAGATGTCATATATAACTCAGTAAATTTATGTTCAGTGATTTATAAAATTGTACCGTAACTGCCCATATAACCGCGAAAATTTATCAGTTTAAGGCAAAATGGTAAATTTAATCGATTATGTGGACAGTTACAAATCGTTTAGTGTTTTAATTGACTGAACTTCATAGGCAGGAGTTTCATAGGGGTGACTATTAATTAATGCTAGCAGTACAGCTCGAATATGTTCTTCTGAACAAATCATTTCTACTCGATATTCAGCCACAGTTTCAAGTTTATCTTGTTGCCCTAGAAAAGGCTGGCTGCCTGATAACGGTTTAAATTGACCCGTTCCCAGTGTTTCCCATGAGCAGCAGTCATATCCTTCGTAGCGGCCAGCGCCCTGCTCAAAAACAGCCTCTTTTACAGATTCTTTATGGCTTTCAGGCACAAAGAAAACTAATTTAAGCATAGGGCATCTCTATTTTATTTTCCACTTCTGCCCAATACCATTGCCTGATTCACTATAAACAGATTTTCCATCTTGAGAAAAGGCTACCGCTTGCAAAACCACACCCGGTCGCAATGCTTTTTTTCTTGCGACTTGCCAGCAATCGACTTTGTCGCCTGTTGCTACCTTCCATAGACATATTTTTTGTGAAGGGTGGCCTGTTACTAGATATTTATTATCAGGTGAAAAATCAAATGCTGAGGTTGTGCTCTTGAATGCTGGGAAATTAGGTAGCGCCATGCCTTTCGGCCATAAAGAATCACGTAAAATATATTTTTCTTCGCCTGTTTTCATATTCCAAAAGTGAGTTTGACCATTGCCTGCACCAGTTAAAACATAGCCACCTTTGGGATAAAAGGCAACAATATTGACTGAATTCTCATGTTTCCAGCTACGTAACTGTTCACCCGTTTCCAAACGCCATAATCGTGCGGTTTGATCATCACCACCCGTTAATGCATATTTGCCACTTGGCGAAATAGCTACCGCATTAATTAATTGATTGATTGGAGAATTAACGGCTTCGCCATCGTGTTCTAAGATCTGTAAAACCCGGTTTCCGACCACATCGAAATAAACCACGGTGCGATCATATAAAGCCATCAACAAGTAATCACCATGCTGAGACAATGCAATGGCCTTGATCCTAACCGGGAAGCTCAAGCGTAGCATCGGTTCTCCTGTTGCTACTTCCCATAATACAATTACATCTTGCTCTGCAATTTCAACCTCGTTTCTAAAAGAGGATTTTACATCTGACACTTTTCCGCCTTGCTCAACGGTTGCAGCCACCTTGCTATCCGCAGAAAACGCAACCAGCGTTGTTGTGCCCGTTTCTTCATTATTTTGCCAGGTGTATATAACTTTATTTTGCTCTATATCCCACAATCTAGCAGGCGCATCGGTATCGCCCACTAAGACATACTTACCATTAGGAGAGAAAGCAGCCGCATAACTGCTTAAATCGCTGTGCGCCCACTGTTGATCTGATTCCCGCTCATTGCTACATGCGACTAATGATAGCATTATGAATAGAATGAAAAAGCGAGTAAAAATTATCATATTTTAAGACTTAGGCAAAGTCACCCCATGTTGACCTTGATATTTGCCACCACGATCGGCATACGATGTTTCACACACTTCATCTGATTCAAAAAATAACATCTGCGCCACACCTTCATTGGCATAAATCTTTGCCGGTAATGGTGTTGTATTCGAGAATTCTAAGGTCACATAGCCTTCCCATTCTGGTTCTAAAGGTGTGACATTGACAATAATACCGCAACGGGCGTATGTTGATTTCCCCAGACAAACCGTCAATACATTACGAGGGATCTTAAACTTCTCAACCGTCCGCGCCAAGGCAAATGAATTGGGGGGAATAATACAAATATCAGAATTAACATCAACAAAACTGCCTTCATCGAAGTTTTTCGGATCAACAATAACTGAGTTTAGGTTAGTAAAAACTTTAAATTCCGAAGAACAGCGCACATCATAACCATAGCTCGATGTACCATACGAAATCATCCGACCGTTATCACCTTCACGCACCTGCCCAGCCTCAAAAGGTGAAATCATATCGTGCTCTTCCGCCATTTGCCGGATCCATTTATCTGATTTTATACTCATTTTTTTAGTCGCTTTTCTCGGTTAAGCTAAATAATAACGTGATTCTGATTGCCAGCAAATAGTTAGTTAATCATTTTTGACGACTATATCTGGAAATGCAGTCGAAAATGCTTTTGCTTGTTGGGCCAATCTGGCTGCAACACCTTGTGCAATCGTGCGGTAAGCTAAACTAATACTACTATCTGGGTCTGAAATAACTGAAGGATGACCTTGATCTGCATTCTCACGTATGGTGATGTCTAGCGGCAAACTGCCTAATAAATCAATATTATATTCTTCTGCCATCGTATCCCCCCCACCAGCACCAAAAATATGCTCTTCATGACCACACTGACTACAGATATGTGTACTCATATTTTCAATTACACCAAAAACTGGCACATTCACTTTTTCAAACATCTTCAGTGCTTTGCGCGCATCAAGCAATGAAATATCTTGCGGTGTTGTTACAATCACAGCACCGCTTACCGGTACCTTCTGCGACAAGCTTAATTGAATATCACCCGTGCCTGGTGGCAGATCAATAACGAGATAATCAATATCCGACCAATTTGTATCATTGAGCATTTGATCTAAGGCTTGCGTCAACATAGGTCCTCGCCAAATCATTGGCTGCTCTGCATCGATTAAAAAACCAATTGACATACTTTGCAAACCAAGGCTTTGGATAGGCTCTATGGTCTTTCCATCAGTTGTCTCAGGTCGTTGATGTGTGCCCAACATCTGTGGTTGGCTCGGGCCATAAATATCGGCATCAAGAATACCTACATTTGCACCTGATGCAGACAAGGCTAACGCTAGATTAACGGATGTAGTTGATTTGCCCACGCCACCTTTTCCAGATGCAACGGCAATGATATTTTTAACATTTTTAATGCCTTGAATACCCGGCTGAACTTTATGCTTGATAATTTTCCAATCAACAGTAACACTCACATCGGTTAATGCGGTTTCTTTTTGTAATAAAGTAGTAAGCTCTGTTTGCAATGTTTCAGCAAAGCCTTTTGCGGGATAGCCCAAAGTCACATCAACAATTAACTTATCACCTTCTAAGTTGACATTAATACTTGCTTTGCTTTCGCCCAAGGTCATTTGGGCAGCAATATCTTCATAATTTTGAATGATTTGCTTAATTTCAGACACACTTAACATGGATACTCCATTAATTTGTAGAATAACCGACTATTTTACACTGACTTTTCACTTTACACTGAAAATAATCGACTAATAAATGATCGGTTCTGCCGCATTAATTCTTGTAATGATCGAAGTAAATCTATATTTAATTGAGATTCTTGCTGCTCGACTCTAGATCTAATCTTTTTCAAATGAGCCTGTGTCACTATTTGTTTCATGGCGAGTGCAATCACATTACCCTTATTCTCTACGGGCAAAACCATTGTTCGTCCATCAAAACTTTGATTGATCCGCGTCATCGACTGATTAAACAAATGACGATCACTTCCCCAGAGATTAATACTCATCACACCTGATGCTGATAATATACCCGCGCAGGCATCAAAAAATGCCTGCACACCGACACTTGCCGCCATCCCAACATGATCATAAGCATCAACCAGCAATAAATCATACTGCGCTTCATCCTGAAAATAACGTTGCTGAGCAAACAAGTAGCCATCGCCATGATGAATCGTTAAACGAGGATCATTTTTAGGCACATTAAAATAGCTTTGAGCGGCATCAATCACATCTTGTCGATATTCGATAACATCAATATGACATTCAGGAAAATGATAAAGCAAAAACTTGACTAATGAGCCGCCCCCCAAACCAACAACTAGTATTTTTTGAGGGTTAGGATTAACAATCAAACACGCCATCATCGCCTGGGTATAAGTCAACTCCAACGAATGAGGTGTCTTCAAAGACATACTGCTTTGTCTGGGTAAAGAACCAAAATGCATCGAACGGGTATCACCCAAATCAACAACCTCAATCATCCCTTCATCAGATTGAGCTTGATGAACCACCTTACCACCATAATAAAGCCGCATTAATTACTCTTTTTCTTATCGAGAAATGTCACTTTTAACCAACCGCGCAAGCTGTTAACCAATGTGGTTTGCAAGCCAGTGAACAGATGATCTGCTCCCGCAATTTCACGTGCAATATACTGACGATTCCCTGTCCGCTTCATTATTGTTTTCCTTTGCTGTACTGCTTCGGCAACACCCGCCAAATCATTTGCGCCGTATAAATCTAAAACGGGGTGTTTAAAGGTTTTAAACACCTTATCCGTTTTTAATGCTGGTGTTCCCACCAAAATTAATGCTTGTATAGGGGTTGTTTCCGTATCTAATAAGGCTACTGCCAAATTGCCTCCAACACCATGCCCCACATAAATGATACGATCAATCTGTTTTTCTTTTAAAAAAGCAATAGCAGCATCTAATCGCTGAGCATTAGAAATTGCTGGTAAAGGTGTTTTCTTTTGTTTGCCTTCAGCCTTTGCCGTCTCTTCTGAAGCAGTTTCAGTTGGTGCCGCTTCAGATACATTTTCAGTCGTAGCTGATAATAAAATATCAGGCTCAAAAGGATAATCTAAAGCAATGGTCAATGTTGACCAACCATATTGAGGCATCTGATGTCTGAGAGGTGTTATAACACCTTGATCTTCCAATTGCTCAGCTTGATCATG
>CAYSGK010000091.1:0-8077 GCA_964430395.1 uncultured Methylophaga sp. | reverse complement strand
AAGACAGGCCGCTGTGACTAATAATATCTGCGCTTGATTGCTCAATCTTGAAGCGCATCCTATTTGCACCATTGATGCGCTTTCTGTCGTCAGCACATCCTAGCAAAATGCTTAACTTAATGACAGTGATTGTTTAAGTGGGATATTTTGGAGTACAAAAACACGTTTTTGTATTTAAACCATAATGAAAGAACGTGTTTTTTCACTCCAGCTTATGTACTTTCTGTTGTCCATATTTCGCTTTCATATTTTCAATCATATAAAACAACACAGGCACGGCTAGTATGGTTAAAAAAGTCCCGGTGATTAAACCACCAATCGCAACAAAAGCCAGTGGCGACAGTCGTTCAATACCAACCGCCCATTCCAGAGCTAATGGGATCATACCTACGGCTGAAGCTAATGCGGTCATTAAAATAGGTCGTATACGTTTTTCCACTGCTGATAATAACGCGGGTTTAATCGCTAGCCCTTCCGCCATTGCCTGCTTGGCAAAATCAATCAGCAAAATACCGTTATTCACTACGATACCCATCAACAGAATCAATCCCATAATAGCAGGCATAGACATAAACTTACCCCCCAGCAACACCCCAAAGGCCGCTCCGATCACTGCTAACGGTAAAGTAAGCATAATGGCAACAGGATCTAAAAAGGAGCGAAAAGTAACCACTAGCATGAAATACAATAAAACCATACTTAAAGCCAAAGCTTTAATCAGACGGGTAAAGGTCTCAGCCAGTTGTTTGTATTCACCCTCATAATGAATCTGATAGCCTCTGGGCAGCTGAATATCAGCAAGTGCATCTGCCACAACGTCATGTAGCGCAGTAATGGACACATTTCTACGCCAGGCTTTAATGTCGATTGTTGGCTGTAGATATTGATGCGTTTCAGCCGTTGCAGCACTGATAAGCACAGGCGCGGCCACCGATTCCAAAGGAATGACTTGACCTTTTGGGGTTTCAATCGCAATAGCCCGAATATTTTCTTTATTTATCCGTTGATCAGGCTGTAAACGAGTCCAAATGGGAATAAAATCTTCACCCGCCAGCCGAATACGACCTGAATCTACCCCATTAACTGCTTGTGCAACTTGCTGGCTCACATCGGCAGGTGATAGCCCATAAAGTCTGGCTTTAGCGGGATCAACGGCTAAATTAATGCGTTGCGAATAATCTTGCCAACTGCGTTCCATTCCAGTCAAGCCATGGACCTTTTTAAGTCGTTGCATCACTTGCTCGGCCAACTGGCTGAGTTCTTTCGGGTCATTACCTGAAATCATTACATCGACATTGGCGGTAATCGAGGATAAAGGCGTTGCCCCAAAGACACGGACATTAGTGGAAACTAAATCAGGAATGGTTAGTAAACGTTCTCTTAAGCCCTGATTAATATCATAAATGCTGCGATTACGATGAAAACGATCAACAATATTTAAAGTCACTTCACCCTGTTGTAATAAACGTTGTGAACCAAATGATTTTACGCCAGGTTCTGCGCCAATAACAGTTGATAATGAAATAAGCCAGTCTGCAGGAAATTCCTGTTTGATAGCCGTTTCCACTTGCACCGCTATCTGTCGCATTTTATCGGTATCGGTATCCGGTGAAGCTTCAAAAGAAATAGTATCTATGCCAGTATCCATCATCGGCATCAATTCTCGTCCTTGTAAGCGCATATGGGCGGCTGAAATAACAAATAAAACCAAGAAAAGTCCCATTACCCATAAACGATGATCTAAGGCGCGACTGACTAAAAATAAATAGCCATGCTTCATCGGCTCCATAATATATTGGGTAAAAGGATCCAGTAACCAGGCCAAGGGATCTTTTGCTCCCGGTTTAAGTATTCTGGGTGCAAGCAAGGGAATCATAGTCACTGAAACCACCAGCGAAGCAAATAAGGCAACCGATAAAGTGACACACAAAGGGCGTAACACGGTTTCGACAAAGCCACCAATTAACATAATAGGCACTAAGACTAAAATGGTACTGACCGTGCCTGAGGTGTCGGCTAATAAAATCTCATCCAACCCCTTAATAGCGGCAACTTTGCCTTGTTCAGAAAATTCACGCATTCGCCTTTCGATATTTTCCATCACCACGACCACATCATCCGCTAATAAACCCACGGCAATAATAATGCCTGATAAGGTCACCATATCAAACTCAAAGCCTATCCACCACAAAATAGCAAAGGTTAATAAATAGGACAGTGGCAATGATAAAGTCACGATCAGTGCGGCGCGTGAATTACCTAAAAACAATAAAATTATAATTAAGGTCATTATCACCGCATCGCGTAAAGAATCCAGCATATTATCAACCGTTAGATCAATGATGCGACCCTGGTTATCCGCCATTTGTATATCCAGATTGGGGAACTTTGCCTTAACGTCTGTCAAATTCTGATTGATACTGCTAATCACCGTTTTTGCATAGCCTCGTTCAGAGCGTAATAATGAAACGGCCACCGCCTCTTTGCCATTACCGCGATATAAAGAAGTAGCATCAGCTTGACCCCAATGCACCTGTGCAACATCAGAAATTCTAATATGATGTCCGCCACTAATCGGTACTAAAATTTCAGCAATATCATGAGGATCATTAGCTAAAGACTGTGCGGTTAGTAAAAGCCTCATATCATGACGATGCACTAGTCCTGCCGGCATGGAGATATTGGAATCCAACAAGGCTGTCATCACCTGTTGAATTGTCAAATGGTAGGCTTGTAATTTATAACGGTCGACATCAACTGAAACCTGACGTACTGGACCACCAAAGATTTCCGCTTCTGCTACGCCGGGTAAATTCAATAAGGTATCGCGTAAATCATGTTCTGAAATGCGCCTGACTTGTGCTAAATCCAGCCCGGAATCTTTGCCAGCTGTTACCGATAAAATCATTAAGGGACGTGCAGCATCGGTTATTTTAAAGATTAACGGTTCTCGAATCCCTATTGGTAATTGACCGCGTACTCTGGATAATTCTGTGGTCACTTTATTAGCGGCAATATTAATTTCATTATCGTATTCAAACTCGACCATAACTGAGGACACGCCATCACGCGAGGTTGAAGTCACTCTTCGTACTCCATCTATTGTGGTTAACCTGACTTCTAATGGATGAGTGACATCATTACTCATATCGGTGGTCATCGCTCCCGGCCACTGGGTAACAACCGCAATCACAGGGCGATTGGTATCAGGAAATAAATTGGTCGGAATCGATTGAAAGCCTAATAACCCTAATAAAATAGCGGCAAAGGCGGCAGAAATCAGGGTATGAGGTTGCGATAAGATGCGTTCAGCAAAGGTCATTGTCCCGCCTCAGTAGTGGCGATGGCTCGAATGCTATCTTTATCGCGCAATCTTAATAACACACTACCATGTCCAATCACAACCTGATCACCGGCTTGGATATTGCCAGAAATTGCACAGCCCTCAATACCGCATAGGGCAATGTTGACTGCTGTTTTACTTAGCTTATCGCCATTTGTTGATGTGTTGACTTTAAAAATATAGCCTATGCGGGTCTCTGATGAAGGTACTAAAGCAGAATGTGGCACAATCAAACTTTGCTCTATTTTTTTGGAAATTACCCGTACAGCAACCGGTGCTCCATCAGGCAAGTTAAAAACGCGTTGTGGTAAATCAATTTCCACACTACCCATCGCCATTTTATCCAAAGCTGGATTGACTCGGGTAATATTAGCCGTTAGCATCGCTTTACCGCGAGATAATTGCACCTCACCCCCGGGCTTGACATGGGTGAGTGTTTCCAAAGGAATTGGTACTATCACTCGTCCGCCTTGCTTTGAGGTTAAGACATAAAGTATTTTTCCTGGAATGGCCATATCACCCATTTCAACATTACGTTGTGAAATACCCGCATCTAGTGGAGAAACAATATGCCCGTAACCCATTTTAACTTCTATCTGATTTATTTGTTTTTGCAAAGACTGTACATTGGCACTATCTTCACGGACTTTTGTCTGCCATTGATCAACCGCTGAAGCCGCTGAACCACCCTCTTTAAATAATTTCTGTTCGCGTTGTAATTCTCTTTGGTCATGCTGCAAGATCGCCCCGGCACTGACACGTTTTGCCTTTAACGCATCCCGATTAGCTTCTAGCTCCGCTGTATCAAGATGTACCAGTAAATCACCTTTAGCTACATGCCCGCCCGCTCTCGGCCCTAAATTGAGAATACGCCCTGTTATTTGCGAACTTATCCTGACTTCACTGGCACTTTGTACCTCACCTAAGGCAGGGAATCCACCAGTTACACGCCCGCTTGTGACTTTAGCAACAGATAATGCCCAAGGGGCCAGGGTCATGGTTGACTCGTCTGTTACTTTTTTTAATTTACTATGTAAAATGAGAAAACTGAGGATAATAATCAGCAGGAAAACCAAATATTTTGCCTTGGATATTAAGATTTTTTTTATCATTGTGTATTACCTGTTTTTATTGTTCCCACTCAGCATACTTCCATTAAATTAAAAGTTTAAGGTAGGATTATGCTGAAGCATGAAGCGCATCTTAATACAATTGATGCGCTTCCTATCGTCAGCACATCCTATGTTTTTTTCTTAACTTAATACTAGTGACACTCTACCGTGAGACTATTATTTACCTGCTTGTAAACGATAGGCATGCGGCTCTCTACCTAGCGCTAAATTTAATTGATCATCTGCCAGCCACCAAGTCGCTAAAGCACTACTTAAATTAGATCGGGCTTTTGCCAGCGCCGATTCTGCATCCAATAAATCCACCGAAGAAAGTCTGCCATTTTGGTAACGATCCGACTGGATTTTCTCGGTTTCAATCGCTGCCTGCAAACCAGCCTGTGCCGCTTCATATTGCCGTTGTGATGCAGTCCAGCCTGCCATAGCAGCATCAAACTCCGCTTTAGCTTGATTAGCCGCCAACACTTTCTGTTGCTGAACCGCTTGAATTTTTGCATGCGCCTGATTGATTTGTGCCTTTCGTCTTCCTCCATCCCATAATTCCCAGTCAAGTTGCCCCACTACACTCCATACCCCTGACCCATCGCCATTGTAACCCGAGTTTTCGGCAACATTAGCCTGTACAGATAAACTCGGTAACCAATCCCGATAGGCTCCTTTGGCTGATTCTTTTTCTGCCTTAGTCAGCCGGTTAAAGCGTTGAATATCTGGACGTTGCTGTAAATTCGCTTCATTGACAGCTGTTACAGGTATCGGCGTACTTTTAGCTTGTAATATTAATTTGCTATATTGACCTTGATTTAACAATGCAGCCAAATTGGCGCGTAAGCGGGAATCATCACCATTAATTGCTGCCATCTGTCCTTCGACGGCTTTAATTTCGGCTTTGATACGCAATAATTCGACTTTCGCCAATCGCCCAACATTGATGGCTGTTTCAGTCACTTGATAATGTTCCAGCAAAGCCTGATGCTGTTTGTTTAATGCTTCGCGCACACCAGACAGTTGCTGTAAACTGCGATATAAAAAAACAGCCTGGGAAAATAACTGTAAGCGAGAGTTGGCAAACGCAAAATGAGAGGCTTCATTTAAATATTGTTGCGCATGAACTTTAGCAGTGATTTTTCCATTAATATCCAATGGTAATGAAAGATTTGCACCATAGGTATATTGATTGCGATCAACGGCGACTTGGGAAAAATTAACAGGCGGTGCTAGTGGGCTGACCAAACGGTTATTATTGTAATGAATATCTTTACCATACAGCGTTATCCGCCCCCAATATTCACTGCTGGCTTTATCAATCCCTGCTTTGCTTTCATCTATATTGGCTTTATCAACACGTAACTGCGGTGAGACTTGCTCCAGTTGGTGTAATAGCATTGATAAATCGGCTGTTTCTGAAGCTTTCAGTGGCAATGAGCAAGAAAGAAACCCAAGCATCAATAAAAACCACCGCTTAAGCTGAAAAAAGAAAGTACTTTTAATATTGTTCATAATTTTTATTAAATTTTTATCGTTCAACCTAGAAAAATCAGTTGAGCACGAGTTTTGTGGAAAATCTGAACGAAAAAGACAAAGAATAGCGCGTAGATAATGGCCATAGTCCTTATCAAGCGCTATTCTGCAGGATTTTTCGTTCAGATTTCTTCACAAATCGTGAAGCGGCTTCATCCTACCAAACGGGTGACTGGTAAAAACTTTGGACCCATTTAATATACAACAAGTTACACACAAACCTAGCGTTCAACTGATTTTTCTAGATTGAACCCAATCCTGGTAGAAAATTGCAATTTTTAAAAAAAGAGCTAATCGAAACTAAGGGCAAATTTTTAAATGCCATAAGCCCGGCAATCATCAGCAAAAACCAGCCAAACAGTTTTTTCATTTTCTTTTTATCAATGGACAAGGCTTTTCTGGCCCCGATTTGTCCACCGATAAAAACAGCTATTCCCAGCATTAATGAAGTTTTCCAGTCCCAATGTCCTGCTGCCAAATGCCCGGCAAAACCATCAGCTGCAGTTAAGCCCACCATCAAAGCACTAGATCCCACAGCAATATCCATCGGGATACCTAATAACAACACCATTAAAGGTACTTTTAAAATGCCACCGCCAACCCCAATTAACCCACTACTTAATCCGGCAAAAAAAGAAACAGGTAAAGCGAGTAATAAATTAACGGCATAATGTTGTTGATTAAATTGACGAGTCCAATGAAACCAATATTTTTTTTTGGGTAGCGCTTTAGGTTTCTGTTTAAATTCATGAATCATAAATAGGGCAGCAAAAGACACCAACGCAGAAAAAAACCAGCTCAAATGTTGTCCACTGATGTTACCCGAAATCAAGCCACCGATAAAACCGCCAATCGTGGTGACTGACTCCAGCACTAAGGCTAATGACCAGTCTACTTTTTTTGCCTTACGAAACACCAGAGTAGCGGATAAAGAGGCTACCATAATCAAAAATAAACTACTCGTTGCAGCCGTATGAAAATCAATGCCAAATAGAACTTGTACCGGTGTATATAAGGTTCCACCCCTTGCCCTAACATTGAAAAGACAATGGCAATCAGAAAAATAATAGCGCTTAGTAGGCTTGTCGATAAAATCATCGAGGGTTCCTTATTACGTTGTTTATATCTCGTTCCACGCTCTGCGTAGAAACTGGATGCGACTATTTTAGCAATCGTTGAAGCTTGCCTGATAACTGAGTTCCCGGTGCTACAGTATTAAAAATCGTACCGTATTTCCTCACATTTTCATGCAGTAATTCGAGTCGCTGGTCACTACTCTCATCACTATCTACAATAATTTCATAGCTAATGGACTCCATACTCGGTGGTACATCTCGACGCACGCCTGAAATATTCACTGTTACGCTATGCCATTCAAATTTAAGAACAGGTGTCACGCGTTCTATGCCTTTAATCATACAAGCAGCTAATGCAGCAAGCAGTAACTCTGCAGGATTGAAAGCATCAGTCCGACCTTTTAGATCAGTATCTAATGTGATTTCGCCCTCTTTACAATATGCTTGACTACCATGTGCATCAATACGTTGTGCACTGACATGAAAACTCATTTTCTGTGGGTTGCTCATAATATTGCCTTTCTTTAAAATTAAATTGATTTTTCCAGGATCAACTAAACGGCTAAACCTTTACCTGTGGTGTGACAATTTCTTTATTCTGCTGTGCATAAATGATAATCGCCATAAACACAGCCGCTTGTACTACACCCAAAATAACTTCAGCAGAAATAGCCATCATGGCATTTAAACTTTGAGGTACCCAGTCACCAAGTCCAAGTGTAGTGAATGAAACGGTCGAAATATAAAAAGCAGATAAAAATTCATGTTTTTTTATGATTGCCAGTTGCATTACGCCAATATCCGCGTTGTATTTAAACAGTTCAAAGACTCCGAAAATATAGAACAGCAAAGAAAAATATAAAATTGTAACCAGAGTGATTTCCAAATAGAGCCCCACAATACGGATCAATGTCACATGGAGTGCAAAGCGAGTTGTACAGGTGAACAAAAATAGGGGTCTATGCCATATTGAGTGTAAATAGTACAATTCTAAATTTTCCTTACCCCAA
>CAYSGK010000090.1:0-8084 GCA_964430395.1 uncultured Methylophaga sp. | reverse complement strand
TCTATATTTGTATGAGAGTAGCAATTTAAAGCTTCCTAACAAATAAACGAGGAGATTATCATGACAAAATTATTAATAACTCTATTGTCATCCTTACTATTAGCAAGCACCGCCTTAGCTAAGCCTGCTAGCCAAGTAACAGAAACTAACTCATTATCGAGAGCGATGTTAGAAATGGTAGCTCAAGATAATCAATATCAAGGAGATGTAGAGCAGGCAAGGGTAAGCACACATGAAAGTCAGAAAGCTAACTCATTGGCTCATGCTGTACTTGCAATACAAGGTGTGGAAACAAATATACGCGTCAATTCTGAAAGTGAGGTAAGTTATAATCACTATTCATCAGACAGTGAAAAGAATAATTCACTGTCACGTGGTGCATTAGCTAAACAGTGGTCATATTTCAACTAAGCTGAATTCTATATCCGTGACCATTGAAAGGATTTAGTTTATTTTTTGTCATCCCGGTAGGCTTTTAGCCGGGATCTTGTGCTTAATATCCTGGATTCCTGCCAAAATTCCTGCGAAAAAGCAGTAACCGCAGGAACAATGCTGGCGTTGCCTAGAATTCAGCTTATCCCGTTTTCAGCTAGCTAGGTTCAATTAAATGTAAGTGTCGCCCAACAGCGAGCCATGCGCCAGAAATACCAAGGATGGCGCCAGTAAACGGTAAAATTAGAAACATAAAACCACTGAACCAGTGTAGGCTAAAATCACTGCCATATTGACCGGCAAGGTCATTGACTGGGCTGGATAATAAACCCATTGAGAACACCAAGGTTATCCATGCCACAAATCCGCCTAAAATTCCATACCAGAAGCCAGTGTATAAGAATGGACGGCGAATAAAGCGGTCAGTTGCTCCGACCAGTTTCATGACCCTTATCTCAGCTTCGCGGCTGAGTATTGCGAGGCGAATGGTATTGCCGATGGCTAAAACAACGCTTAATGATAATAAAATTGCCAAAATAGTGACTCCGCGTTGCACCATTTTATTTATGCTACGAAAACGTTGTAGCCATTCCAAATCTAATTTTGCTTGTTCTACGCTTGAAAGTGAATTCAGCCTTTCGACTAACTGGCTTATTGTTGCTTTATCAATATTATCATCTGCTGGTTCAACAATAATAATGGCAGGTAAAGGATTTGTGGGAAGAGAATCTAGCACATCGCCTAAGCCAGATAATTGACGGAATTCTTCTAATGATTGCTGCGCTGATTGATAATGAACCTGTTCAATTTCAGGCCATGATTTCAATTTATTACTGAGTTGTTGCGCTAGTTGCGGGTTGACATCTTTTTGTAAAAATAAGGTGATTTGACTAGCGCTATCCCAGCGATTGCTGAGGCTAGACATATTCTCAGAAAGAACAAATAAACCTGCTGGTAATACTAAAGCAATACCGATTACTGTAATTGTCATTAAGCTGGCTACAGGCTGTCGCCACAGGCGACCTAAACTGAAAAGCATGACTTGCAGATGACGAAGCAAATAATTACTCATGCCAAGCGACCTTGTTTAAGAATAACTTGGCGATAAGGCAGGGTTTGAATTAAATCAATATCATGGGTGGCGACAAAAACAGTGACACCTACTTGATTAAATTGCTCAAATAAATGCATGATTTCACGAGATAATTCAGGATCAAGATTACCCGTCGGTTCATCAGCAAGCAGAATCGGAGGGCGATTGACCACCGCGCGAGCAATACCAACACGTTGTTGTTCACCGCCTGATAATGCAATAGGTAGGTTACGTTCTTTGCTGAGTAAGCCAACTTTATCTAAAGCGGCACGAACTCGGCGGCCTATTTCACGATGATTTTCACCCGCAATAACAAGCGGTAAGGCGACATTGTCAAATACAGTGCGATCGTGTAATAAATTATGGTCTTGAAAAACAATACCGATCTGCCGACGATAAAATGGGATTTTGCGTTTTGGTAAACTGCTTAGGTTTTGCTTACCTACTAATACTTGACCATGTGAGCCACGTTCAATCAAAGCAATCAGTTTTAATAAAGTACTTTTCCCAGCACCAGAATGGCCCGTTAAAAAGGCCATTTCGCCTTCATCAAGATGAAAGCTTAAACCAGAAAGTGCTTCATAATTATTGGGGTAACGTTTGTAGACGTCGGTAAAGTTAATCATAAATTATTTCAGGTTTCTTCTCGGCCTAATAATGCATCTACAAATTCTTCTGCCGCAAAGGGGCGAAGGTCGTCAATGGTTTCACCTACGCCAATATAGCGAATAGGCAGTTTGGTTTTTTGTGCAATGGCAAAGATAATACCGCCTTTTGCCGTGCCGTCCAACTTGGTTAAGGTAATGCCGGTTACTCCAATGGCTTCATTAAATTGCACCGCTTGAGATAGCGCATTTTGCCCTGTTCCAGAGTCCAGAACAAGCATGACTTCATGTGGGGCATTATCATCAAGCTTGCCCATAACACGTTTTACTTTTTTCAACTCTTCCATAAGGTTATTTTGGGTATGCAAGCGTCCCGCAGTATCAGCAATTAAAATATCAATATTACGTGCTTTGGCGGCTTGCAGAGCATCAAAAATAACCGATGCAGAGTCGGCACCACTGTGTTGAGCAATAACGGGAATATCATTACGCTCACCCCAAACTTGCAGCTGTTCAACGGCCGCCGCTCTAAAGGTATCGCCTGCCGCTAACATGACAGATTTTCCCTGATCTTGAAATTGTTTGGCTAATTTACCGATGGTAGTCGTTTTACCAACACCATTAATGCCAATCATCAAAATAACAAAGGGCCCTTCTTGTTCGGGAATAACTAAAGGCTGACAGCTTGGTTGCAAGATATTAACCATATCTACAGACATGGCATTAAACAGTGCTTGCGCATCCGCTAATTGATTGCGCGCGACCCGCTGTGTTAAGTCAGAGATAATAGTTTGAGTCGCATCCACACCTAAATCGGCGGTTAATAACTGCGTTTCAAGCTCTTCTAATAAATCATCATCAATCGCTTTTTTACCGAGAACAAGCGATGCTAATCCTTCGGTAAATTTAGCGCTGGTACGTTTTAATCGGCCAAATAAACTGGTTTTTTGTTGTGATTCAGGTTCTACTTGTGGAGCTGGGTCGGCAGCGGTGTCATCGATGGCTTCTTGTGCTAGTGGTTTTTCTGTAGGCACCGATTCTTCAGGCGCTTTGTTTTTTTTTCGTAGGAAACTAAACATATTCTCTGCTTGTCGTTACAATTAGGTTATTAAATGAAATTTTATCATGGTTATGAGGGATGAATGATTAACAAATTTAAAAAGATAGTAGGGCTTACACTTCTTTTACCCGTAATGGTAATGGCTAATGTGAGCGAATATCAGCTTGATAATGGCTTGAAACTAATTGTTAAAGAAGATCATCGTGCGCCTGTGGTGGTGTCGCAAGTCTGGTACAAAGTAGGCTCTAGTTATGAGCAAAACGGTACGACGGGGATATCTCATCAACTTGAACATATGATGTTTAAGGGGACAAAACATTTAAAACCGAATGAGTTTTCACAGATTATTGCGGCTAATGGCGGTAGTGAAAACGCCTTTACGGGACGCGATTACACCGCTTATTTTCAAACCTTGGAAAAAGATCGTCTTGAGGTCAGTTTTCGGTTAGAAGCCGATCGCATGCGCAACTTGATTATTGATGATGAGGAGCTAAAGAAAGAACGTCAAGTGGTTGCTGAAGAACGCAGGATGCGTACCGATGATAATCCACAAGCTGTAATGCGAGAGGCTTTTTATGCCAGCGCGTTTGTGAATAGCCCATATCATCATCCTGTTATTGGTTGGATGACGGATATTCAACAATATGAAGCCGATGATCTTCGCCAGTGGTATCAAAAATGGTATGCACCTAATAATGCAACCGTGGTCGTGGTTGGTGATGTTGAGCCTGATAAAGTCTATCAATTAGCTCAGCAGTATTTTGGCCCATTGAAACCAGAACAAACGGCCGTAGTTAAGCCTCAAGTTGAAATTAAACAAAAAGGCAAACGTAGCATAGAGGTAAAAACACCAGCAGAATTGCCCAGTTTTATGATGGGATGGAAAGTACCCTCGGTGAAAACAGCATCAGCGGAAAACGAGTGGGAACCTTATGCCTTGGATATGTTATCAGGCATTCTGGATGGCAGCAGTAGCGCGCGGTTTTCACGTGATTTAGTTCGTGGTCAAGAAATTGCAGCCAGTGTTGGTGCAGGCTACGATTTATATTCACGATTAGCTGATGTTTTTGTGGTAGTAGGCACGCCAGTAAAAGGTAAAACAGTTGCCCAATTACAGCAAGCAGTAAGGGATGAACTTGAGAAAATGAAAACAGAATTAGTCACAGCAGAGGAGTTAGATCGTATCAAAACACAAGTGGTAGCCAATGCGGTTTATGAACGTGATAGTGTATTTTATCAGGCCATGCAAATCGGCATGTTGGAGACGATTGGTTTGAACTGGCGATTATCAGATGAATATGTTGAGAAAATTCAAGCCGTGACTGCCGAACAGGTTCAGACCGTTGCTAAAAAATATTTGCTTGATGATGGCCTAACGGTGGCGGAACTTATTCCGTTACCGCTTAATGGTAAACGTGTCATGCCAGCGGCAGGAGGTAATTATGTTCGCTAAAAAGTTCATATTTATATTACTGCTAAGTGTTGCATCAGCCGCTTTTGCTAGCCCTAAAATTGAACACTGGACCACAGCAAATGGGGTGCCGGTTTATTTTGTTGTCGCGCCTGAATTGCCGATGGTTGATATTCAAGTGCTATTTGATGCCGGTGGTGCACAAGATGGCGAGTTATCGGGGCAAGCATTGTTAACTAATGCGATGTTAAATGAAGGTGCAGATGGACTAGATGCCGATCAGATTGCCGCTAAGTTCGATGATATTGGTGCACGCTTTGGCAATTCATCACAGCGTGATATGGCTATGTTAAGTTTGCGCAGTTTAACGACCGATTCGGCGTTAAATCCTGCTTTGGACTTATTCCATAAAGTCTTGACCAAGCCAGATTTTCCACAAGCCTCATTTGATCGTATTCAGAAGCAATTATTATTAGGTTTACAGGCTGAAAAACAATCACCTTCAGCGATTGCATCTCGCGCTTTTTACAAAAACTTATATGGAAATCATCCTTATAGAGCCATGCCAGCCGGAGATGAAAAAAGTTTAGCTGCTATTACGGTTGAGACATTAAAAACCTTTTATAAAAATAATTATGTAGCAGAAAAAGCAATCATCGCCATTGTTGGTCAGCTTGATCAAATTAAAGCCAAGAAAATTGCTGAAAAATTAAGTCAAGATCTAGGTCATGGCAAATCATCAACAATACCCGTTGTTAAGGAGTTATCGCAGGCTAAATCCGAGACCATCCCTTATCCTTCATCGCAAACACATATCTTAATGGGCCAGCCTGGCATAAAGCGCGGAGACCCTGATTATTTTGCTTTGTATGTGGGCAATCATATTTTGGGCGGCAGCGGTTTAGTCTCTAAACTCAGTGATGAACTGCGTGAAAAACGCGGGCTGACATACAGTGTTTATAGTTATTTTAGACTGATGAGAGAAGCAGGGCCTTATCAACTAGGCTTATCTACTCGCAATGATCAAGCTCAACAAGCACTAAAAGTTTTGCGTGATACATTGAACAAATTTATTAAAGATGGCCCAACAGAAAAAGAGCTACTTGCTGCCAAGAAAAATATTACCGGCGGTTTTGCCTTACGTGTTGATAGTAATAGCAAAATTATTGGCTATATCGCCATGATTGGTTTTTATGGCTTGCCATTAGACTATCTGGATAAATTTAATGACAACATCAAAGCGGTGACGGTAGAGCAAATTAAAGATGCTTTTTCTAGACACGTTCATCCTGACAAAATGGTGACGATAATGGTGGGTGGCGAAGCTGAGTAAGCCATCAAATCAATTACGTATCATTGCGGGTCGTTGGCGCGGTCGAAAATTAAACTTTGCTGATATAGACGGCTTAAGACCAACACCAGATAGAGTGCGTGAAACGCTTTTTAATTGGTTGCAAGCTGATGTGGGCGATGCGCGCTGTTTAGATTTATTTGCAGGCAGTGGCGCTTTGGGTTTTGAAGCCTTGTCGCGTGGAGCAAGATCGGTCACCTTGGTTGAAAGTAATAGTCAGGCAGTTCAGCAGTTGAAAGCCAATATTCAGCTGATAAAAACTGAAGATTGCATTTTAGAAAATACAACAGCACAAAATTTTGTCGAAAAAAATGCCCAACAATACGATATTGTATTTATTGATCCTCCCTTTCAAGCTGACTTGTGGACAGAAATTGCCAATCAGTTAGCGAATAAAGCCCTTTTAGTAGATAATGCGCTTATCTATATCGAATGCCCAAGCAAAGGCAATTTGCCTGAGCTTCCGAAACACTGGCAATTAAGAAAAGATAAAAAAGCGGGCGAAGTACGATATTGCCTCTTTCAAAACCAAGCTGGAGACATTGCGTGACTACAACAGTCATTTATCCCGGAACATTTGATCCTATTACCAATGGCCATATTGATTTAGTGCACCGTGCTAGCAAATTGTTTGGCAGAGTTATTGTTGCCATTGCGATCAACCCAAGCAAAGCGCCCAAGTTTACTTTAGATGAACGAGTATCCTTGGCTGAGAAAACATTAGCAGGCTTGAAGAATGTTGAAGTATGCGGTTTTGAAGGATTGCTAATAGATGTTGCCAAAGATAAAGGTGCAAACGTAATCTTACGCGGTTTACGTGCCGTATCTGATTTTGAGCATGAATTTCAATTAGCGGGAATGAATCGCAAAATGAACCCAGATATTGAAACATTATTCCTAACACCGGCCGAACAATATACTTATATCTCATCAAGCTTAGTGCGTGAAATAGCCGCTCTAGGTGGTGATGTATCAGACTTTGTTGCTCCCTGCGTGGCACAAGCATTAACGACCAAATTAAAACATGTATAATATTCTCAAATATTGTCATTCCCGCATGTTTTTAGCGGGAATCTATAAAGCTGAGAATAGTGTTCAGCCGAAATTGATAAAATGCCAAATTATAAAATAGTGGAGTGTTCAATAAATGTCGTTATTTATAACCGACGAATGTATTAACTGTGATGTCTGTGAACCAGAGTGTCCGAATAGTGCAATCACACAAGGTGAAGAGATCTATGAAATTGATCCTCAGCTGTGTACAGAATGTGTGGGTCACTTTGATGAGCCACAATGTGTTGAAGTGTGCCCCGTAGACTGTATTCCAGAAGATCCTGATAATGTGGAATCACAAGATCAATTAAAAGCTAAATACGATGTATTGATGGCGGCGAAGTAGCATGAGTCAGAAAAGTCAGTCAGATAAAATAATCGGTGTAATCACATGGGCTGTAATAGTGATAGGCCTATTTTTTGTTGGCAAAGGAATATTTATAGGTCTTTCAACAATATTTTCATTGTGATTCGCTATCAATGAATACGGACGCAAATCCACCGAGTTTAAATCAATTTACCGTTGCGATAATCTGGTTTGTACTTATCATGCTAGCAATGGCGCTTATATTTAACGGCATGTTAGACACGATTAATAACCCTAATCAACAATTGACTGTAAGCATCAATCAAAACGGTGAAAAAGAAATTGTCTTAGAACGCAATAAATATGGCCATTATGTTGCAACAGGCAAAATCAATGGTCAACCCGTAGAATTCTTTTTAGATACCGGTGCCACCGTGGTGGCGATTCCTGAACATATCGCTGAAAAGCTGAATTTAGAAAAAGGCCAACGTTTTCTAACTCAAACCGCCAATGGCAATAGCAAGTCATATGAAACCACACTTGATTCTATTTCGCTTGGCGATATTGTAATCACAAATGTGCCAGCCAGTATTAGTTCTGGTATGGAGTTTGACGAGATTTTGTTAGGCATGTCATTTCTAAAACATTTAGATATGAGACAACAAGGAAAAAAACTTACACTCCGCGTACCGGATTAGATATTTTTAAATCCGTTAGTATTGAAAGTGTTGAAAAAAGTCCCCCGTCATCTCGGTATGCTTTTAGCCGGGAT
>CAYSGK010000089.1:0-8134 GCA_964430395.1 uncultured Methylophaga sp. | reverse complement strand
GACTGTCAAAATAGTAACTATTAAAACCATAATGAACTGCGCTGACTCCAATGTATTAACCACGGTTTAGCAAAGCTTGCAAGTCAATCATTGCTGCATTGGCCCGAGCTATATAAGAAGCCATAACCAGTGAATGATTAGCGCGCATTCCAAAGCCACTGCCATTTAAGATTATTGGGCTCCAAACGGTATCTTGTGTCGATTCCAGCTCACGGATAATTTGACGTAAGCTAACAAGCGCATTTTTCTTTTTAAGAATTGTAGAAAAGTCATATTCCATTGCCTTTAATAAATGTATTAAAGCCCAACAGTTACCGCGCGCTTCATAGAAGACATCATCAATTTGTAGCCAAGGTGTTTTCACTACAATTTCAGCCGCTGTAGTTGTTGATTGTTGAGCTGCAGCATCACCTGCCAAATCAGTATTGATTCGGATTTGACCAACACTTGCGGTGAGTCGCTGGGAAAGGCTTCCTAAACGTTTCTGCACAATCGCTAACCAATCAGCCAGATTATCAGCTCGAGCATAAAATTGAGCAGTATCCTTGTTGTCATCACTTAAGCGGGATAAATAACGCTCCAATGCATCAATTCCTTTTTGATATTCGTGTTCCGAGGGAGGAAATAACCATGATTCGGAATTAAAATTAAATTGGGGTTCAGCGATGGCTAGATCTTCATCTTCTAGCGATTGAGATTGTGATCGGCTTATATCATTACGCAAGGCACGTGCAAAATCACGAATTTGTACCAATACACCGAACTCCCAGTTAGGAACGTTGTCCATCCATATTGATGGTGGGCTTACATCGTTACTGAGGTATCCGCCAGGTTTGTGTAGAAGCGTATTGGCTAGCGTAATAACTGTTGCCGTTGATGTGTAACCCGTGACGATAGTTTGCTGTTTGTTATTAGCGATTTGAATGGCATTTTCTACGGGATCAAATTGATTAGGGACACGGTTCATCCATAAAATGAGGAAAGTGAATATTACAATGATAAAAAGAGTAATAAACTGCGCTGCTTTTATAATTTTTGAGCGCGTAGCGGGGTCACCAAGCTCATCTTGAATTCGCCAGCCTATATTTTGGATGTGTTGTTTAAGTGCCATTTTGTATTGTCCCTTGAACTTATTATATCCAGTATAGAGCCTATCGTAACTAAATCAAACTTGACTTGTGCCCCCTTAGCTCCGAATAATATGCGGTTTGAAAAAAGACGTTGAATAATAAAGGTGTCCTTATAGTATGACATTGAGAATCGAAATCGAAGATCTAGCAAAGCATTTCGGCGAAATCAAAGCGGTAGATGGTGTTTCCTTTTCCGTTAAAAGAGGCGAAGTGCTAGGTTTTTTGGGTCCAAATGGTGCAGGAAAATCAACCACCATGAAGATGGTGACGGGATTTTTAGCGCCAACGCGTGGCACAATACGTGTTTGTGGACATGATGTTATTAGCGATCCTATTGCGGTAAAAGCAAGCCTTGGTTACCTGCCAGAAGGTGCGCCAGCCTATGCCGATATGACGCCAGATGGATTTTTGAGATTTATTGCTGATATTCGTGGTTTGACGGGTTCAGATAAAAAACGGGCTGTAGATTCGGCTGCAGAACGGGCACGAATTACTCATGTAATGTTTCAACCTATAGAAACCTTGTCGAAAGGTTATAAACGCCGTGTTGGTTTGGCTCAGGCAATCTTGCACAATCCACCGGTACTTATTATGGATGAGCCAACAGATGGTCTAGATCCCAATCAAAAACATGAAGTGCGTACATTGATTAATGAGATGGCGACCGATAAGGCCATTATTGTATCAACTCATATTTTAGAAGAAGTGCATGCGATGTGCACACGCAATGTACTGATTGCTAATGGCAAGATTAAATTTGATGGTACACCTCACGAACTTGAATCGATATCACGCTATCATAATGCGGTTTGTGTGGCTGTGGCAGGTGTTGAAATAACAGCCTTAACTGCTTTTCTTGACACGCTTAATTTTGTATCAAAAGTTGAAACCTTAGTTGCAGAAAAAGGGGTGCGTGTTTATCCGAAAGAGGGAAAGCAGATGACAATTGAGTTATCACAAAGTATACGTGATAAAGGTTGGCAAATTGATTCTCTATATGCAGAACATGGCCGTTTAGATGAGGTTTTCCGTACGATTACAATGGGAGCGGCGCAATGAATCTAAAAAATATCTGGTTTATTATGAGGCGCGAACTCAGTGGTTATTTTGCAACTCCTGTCGCCTATGTATTTATTATCATTTTTTTATTGTTAACCGGTTTTTCAACCTTTTTTGTGGGCAATTTCTTTGAGCGAGGAGAAGCCGATTTATATCCATTTTTCTCGATCCATCCATGGTTATATGTCTTATTGATCCCTGCAATTTCAATGAGATTGTGGTCAGAAGAACGAAAAAACGGCTCAATTGAATTGTTAATGACTTTGCCAGTTTCAGTGATTGATGCTGTATTAGGCAAGTTTCTAGCTGCGTGGGCGTTCACGGGGCTTGCGTTAGTATTGAACTTTCCACTTTGGATCACGGTAAATTATTTAGGCTCGCCTGATAACGGGGTTATTTTTGCCGGATTTGTGGGTAGCCTTCTAATGGCGGGTGGTTTTTTAGCTATCGGTGCTTGTATTTCAGCCTTTACAAAAAACCAGGTAATTGCCTTTGTATTAAGTTTAATTGTAAGTTTGATTTTTGTATTAAGCGGTTATGGCATTGTATTGGACTTTTTCAGCAGTTGGGCACCTAAAGCATTGGTCGATTCTATTAGTTCATTTAGCTTTTTAACTCACTTTGATGCCATTTCAAGAGGTGTGATTGATATGCGCGATATGTTGTATTTCGCATCCGTTATTTTGGTTTGGTTATTTGCTAATGCCATTGTTATTAACACTCGCAAAGCCGACTAGGACACAATACAGATGAATAAACAATTATTATCAACCGCGGGTTTAATTCTTGCCATTGTCTTATTTTTGTCATTTAACATTGTGACGAATGGTAATTTAAAATCTGCTCGAATTGATTTAACAGAAGATCAGCTTTATACCTTATCGGAAGGTACACTCAATATCCTTAAATCATTAGATGATCCAATTACACTTCGTTTTTATTATTCTGAGCAAGTAGCTCAAGAGTTACCGAGCGTAAAATCATACGCACAACGAGTAAAAGAATTATTGGAAGAATATAAGCGCACTGCCAATGGCAAAATTGAGCTAATAACGATCAATCCAAAACCGTATACCGATAATGAGCTACGAGCCAAGCAATATGGTTTACAGGGCGTGCCTATTGAAGGTCAGACAGATCCCTTATATTTTGGTTTGGCAGGGAATAATTTGTTAGATGGAGTTGAGAGCATTTCATTTTTCCAACCAGAAAAAGAAGATGTACTTGAATATGACATAACAAAATTAATTTATAAACTTTCTAGTACCAATAAAAAAACAGTAGGTATTATAAGTACCACGCTTGAAGTAAATGGCAAGGAATATGACCCAGTAAAAGGTGAAGTGGCTTCACCTGATGATCCTAAACCTTGGGCTTTTATGGCTGAATTAAGACAATTATTCAATGTAGCAATGTTGCCAAAAGATATTCAGCGTATCCCATCGAGTATTGATGTATTGATGGTTATTCATCCTAAAAATATATCTGAAGCGACATTGTATGCAATCGATCAGTATGTATTACAAGGCGGTAAATTGATTAGTTTTGTTGATCCTTATTCGGATGCAGATATTCCAGAAAAAGATCCAGATAAGCCAATGGCGGCAATGCTCTACTCACGTAGTTCGAATTTACCCGAACTATTTAAGGCATGGGGATTTGAACGAAATCCTGCCGATATTATTGCCGACCGCAAGACAGCAATAAAAGTCGATTTTGGAGCCAGGACAGGTAATAAACCTATTGATTATGTTTTATGGCAAGGTCTTTCGAAAGATCAGTTAAATCGTGATCAGGCTATTACAAGTCAACTGAAAAGGATAGAGGTGGCAACGGTCGGACATTTTGAGCAACTAAAAGATGCCACAACAGTGATGACCCCCTTATTTTCTTCAACAAATGAGGCAATGCGAGTGGATAAACGGATCGTGCAGTTTCGCAATGATCCTCGCGCTTTATTGACTAAATATGCAGCTGGAACAATCAGTTATTCCTATGCTGTTCGAGTGACAGGAAAGGTAAAAACGGCCTTTCCGAATGGTGGAAAAACTAAAGAAGGTAAGACGAGCAAGTTCTCCAATCATTTAAATGAATCAAAACAAGCTATTGATGTTATTGCCATAGCCGATGTGGATATGTTGCAAGATCGATTCTGGGTGCAGTTGCAAGATTTTTATGGTGAAAAAATTGCTTATAACACGACCAATAATATTGATTTCTTGATTAATGCGATTGATGATATGTCTGGTAATCATGGTTTGATTAGTGTGCGCTCACGTACAGGGTTTACTCGTCCGTTTGATCGTGTTATTGCATTAAAGCAAGATGCAGAAAAACGCTATCGTACTAAAGAGCGAGAATTGCAAAAAGCGTTAGATGAAACCAAACAACACATTGCTCGAATGCAGGTAGAACGAAGTGGAAGTGGTGAAGAAATTTTAAATCCAGAGCAATTACAGGAAATTTCTGAATTAAGAGTAAAAGTGAATAAGTTGCAACAGAAATTACGAGAAGTGCAAGCGAATTTACGTAAAGATATTGATCAGTTAGAGACAAAACTAAAATTCTACAATATTGGTTTGGTGCCAATGATTGTTGCGTTATTAGCCGTTATAACTGGCTGGTTACGCATTCGTAAGCGTAGCAAAGGTAGACATCAGCAATAATTGCTCCTGAAATAAATAAGAATTTGTAGGTTCAAAAAGAAATGATAAAAAAATTAAATAGTTTGACAATTTTGGCGATTGTTACCGGATTAATGGTTGTTTTAATGTTGCTAACAATTCAACGTCCAAATACAACGAATGATGACTATTCCTTATTGTTCCCTAATTTATTTGATAAATTGAGCAGCATCGATACGATAAAAATAAAAAGTAATCAAGATGAATTTACCTTAGTTAAAGAAGGTGAAGACTGGTTTGTGAAAGAACGTTGGCATTATTTAGCTAATTTTAATTTGGTCAAGCGTACCTTGATTGATATTAGTGAAGCAAAAATTATTGAACGTAAAACTGCTAATCCAGAACAATATGCATTATTGGGTGTAGAGGGTGTGGAAAATGACGGTGAGTCTATTTTAATTACCATGCTTACAAGCGACAAGGAAACAGCAGGTTTAATTCTTGGTAATGAACGTGAAGTGGGACAAACTCAGGGGGCTAGACGTTTTTATGTTCGTCGTGCTGGTGAAAAGCGTGCATGGTTGGCCGAAGGCTATTTAAATATCAACCCACTGATGTTGAACTGGGTCGACACTCAAGTGATGAACATTGCTCGGGAACGTATCGTCCAAATCAATATTATTCAACCAAATGGTGAAACGGCTACCCTGATAAATTTGGGTAAAAAAGATAAATTTGGTACACCTGAGGATAGAGAAAAAACAATTTTCACTTATGAACAGCTTGGTTATGATATCGCCGGTACGCTATTTCAGTTACAAATGGAAGATGTGCAACCTTTAAAGGGCTTCTCTCGTGGTGATTCAGAAGTAGTGACGGCAGAATTTATTAGCTATGATGGACTGAAAGTGACAGCCAAGACATCATTTATTGATGGCTTCTATTACTCTACATTTAGAGCTGAATTTGATGCTTCTTTGATACAAACAGCACCAAAAGATATTGTAGAGTCAGAAATGTTAAAATCTCCTGAGCAGGTACAGCAAGAAGTAGAAGAAATTAATAAAAAAGTTGCTAAATGGGTTTATCGTTTTGGTGGATTTATTGGTACTAACTTAATGCGAGCTAAAGCTGATATGGTGACAGTTCGTGATAAAGTTATCCCGATGCCGCCTGATGTTACTGGGATGAGCGGGAATTAAGGAAGTAATAAAAAGGCATCTTTAGATGCCTTTTTATTGTATGCATTAAGCAGCTTGTTGGCCTGTTTTCCATTCTTCTACCAGTGCTTGCACTGTTGAAGCAAGATCATCAGGTGAAAATTTCGGAATAAATTTATCAGCACCAATTTTTTCAATCATATTTTTATTAAATTCGCCACTCATCGAGCTATGCAATAAGATTTTTATACTATGCAAGCGAGGATCTTTTCGGATTTCAGTTGTGAGAGTGTAGCCATCCATTTCAGGCATTTCAATGTCTGAGATCAGCATTGATATATGGCTAGTTACATCGATCCCGTCATCAGCCCATGCTTTTAACTTATCTAAAGCTTCTTTGCCATCGCGTACAATAGTAGTATCGATACCAATTTGTTCCATTGTGTGTTTGATCTGATTACGTGCGACACTAGAATCATCGGCTACTAATACATGCGGGCGAGCGCCCATATTTTGGGATGTAAAATCTTCAGCTAGATCTGAAGAAACGCCATCATCTGATCCTATAACTTCGGCCATAACTTTTTCAACATCAATAATTTCTATCAATTCATCATCAATTTTTGTAATGGCAGTTATATAATTCTTTCGTCCAGAAGCACTAGGTGGAGGTAAAATTTCGGCCCAGCTAGTGTTAATAATACGATCAATACTATTAACCAGAAACCCTTGAATAGAACGATTATATTCGGTAATAATGACAAAACAGCTAGTTAAATCATCAATAGGTCTTCCACCCATTCCCATTGATAAATCAAGGATACCGATCGCTTTTCCACGGAGATGTGCTGTGCCACGAACAACGGGATGAGAATGTGGCATCTTAGTTAATGCTGGGCAAGGAATGACTTCCCGTACTTTAAATACATTTATAGCATAGCACTGCCTGCTAGAGAGCCTAAAAAGTAATAGTTCTAGCCTATTCTGACCTACTAATTGTGTTCGTTGATCTACACCATCAAGCATGCTTGCCATAATTTGACCCTATATATTGAGTGTTTGTGTATTGTCACCATGATTATCGGCTAGCAATATTGATTCTTGAATGATTAAATAGGCACAGTCTTTGCTTTGATTAACTTAAGTAATGATGATGCCAGTAATTTGGCGCATTGGAGTAAATAATGATTTGGAAATCTAAACTAAGTTTCGCTATACTCTTTTTATGGGCAATAGCGGCGCAATCAGCAGGATTGCAAGCACTAGATAATATTGAGCAAGCGGCATATGAATATGCATTAAAACAGGCGCAAAAATCTCATGATAATCCACAGGTAGTCATGGCGCCATTGGACTCAAGACTGAGATTAAAGCAGTGTGATTCAGAATTAGAAGTGTTTACAAAAAATAGTGCTACAATTGGCAATCAGACCATTGGGGTAAAATGTAACTTTCCAACGATGTGGACGGTATATGTGCCCTTAAAAGTAAAAGTATTCAAAACGATTGTTGTTGCCAATCGATCACTAACTGCAAATCATATCATCACAGAAAATGATATTAAAAGGCAAGCACGAGATATTGGTGTTTTACGGCAAGGTTATCTTGTTGATACAAAGCCGCTTATTGGGCAGCAAGTAAAATATGCTATATCTATGGGCTCAGTTCTCACACTTAATAGTATTAGACCTCAAAAAATAGTTCGGCGAGGAGAGCAAATTATGCTAGTCGCATCGGTGGGTAAGATGGAGGTAAGAATGAATGGAACAGCTTTAGCAGATGCGCAATTAGGTCAGAAAGTAAAAGTTAAAAATAGCTCATCAAAACGCGTGGTAGAGGGCATTGTAGAAGCCCCCGGCATTGTAAAAGTGGCAATGTAATGCAACTGAATAAAAATAAAAGTGTGACTTTATACCCAGGCTATTTGAAGATATAGATTTCAGAGTTTAGCACGGATGCCAGAGCAAGGCGCAATGTGAAGGCAATGACTAGTCCTTGTCAAGCATTGCAACGTGGCGCTGGTATTCGTGCTAAGCTCCCATAGGGCAAGAGGACAAGCCATTATCTTCGTTGTTATAAAACTTAGAATTAGAATGACTAATCCCTACGTTTTATGCCTAGAATATAATGGCTTCTTCTCTTGCTGAAACCTGTATCTCCA
>CAYSGK010000088.1:5063-8138 GCA_964430395.1 uncultured Methylophaga sp. | reverse complement strand
TTTCATTGCTGATTTATCTGACAAATCAGGCACCGCTCCTTTATCAATTAACTGCTCTAAGAAGGCGGGGAAATAATGACTAGAAAGCCGTGCAACAACTGCCGTAACAGTTTGATATTCATGAACTAATGTGGAAAGGGCGCTACCGGATATCACGTCGGCTTTTTTGCTCGGATGAAGTTCTGCATTATTCAATGCTAGTTCAGTTAGATAGCGTTCCATCTCTGCATCATCTTTTACATAACGTTCCTGCTTGCCTTTCTTAATTTTATAAAGTGGCGGCTGGGCAATATAGATATGGCCTCGTTCGACAAGCTCAGGCATTTGGCGATAGAAGAAGGTCAACAATAGCGTTCTAATATGCGAGCCATCAACATCGGCATCTGTCATGATGATGATGTGGTGATAGCGTAATTTCTCAGGATCATATTCATCGCGACCAATACCGCAGCCTAGTGCTGTTATCAAGGTGCCGACTTCGGCTGAGCTGATCATTTTGTCAAAACGAGCACGCTCAACATTTAAGATCTTTCCTTTTAACGGCAAGATTGCTTGGGTGCGACGGTCACGCCCTTGTTTGGCACTTCCCCCCGCAGAATCACCCTCCACAAGGAATAATTCAGATAAGGCGGGATCGCGTTCTTGGCAATCGGCTAATTTACCGGGAAGACCTGCAATATCTAAAGCCCCTTTGCGTCGTGTTAGTTCACGTGCTTTACGCGCTGCATCACGGGCACGCGCTGCATCGACCATTTTATTAGCTATTAATTTGCTATCAGTCGGGTTTTCAACTAAATAATCATGGAAAAACTCATTGGTTAATGATTCCACGATAGTTCTTACTTCTGATGAAACCAGTTTATCTTTAGTTTGTGATGAAAATTTTGGATCTGGCACTTTAACAGATAGAACTGCAGTTAAACCTTCACGAGCATCATCACCACTGGTGGTTACTTTTGACTTTTTAGCCAAACCTTCGGCTTCAATATATTGGTTTAATGTGCGGGTAAGTGCCGCTCTAAAGCCTGCTAAATGTGTGCCGCCATCACGCTGTGGAATATTATTGGTAAAACAGTGAATATTTTCTTGATAGGAGTCTGTCCATTGCATTGACAGCTCAACAACAACATCATCTTTTTCACCTTTGATATTGATTACCGTCTCATGAACAGGAACTTTAATTTTGTTTAAATGCTCAACAAATGCCTGAATTCCGCCTTCATAGTAAAACACTTCGCTTTGATCATCACGCTCATCTGTTAAAACAATGCGTACGCCTGAGTTCAAAAAGGCTAGTTCACGTATGCGCTTAGCTAGAACTTTATATTCAAATGAGAGTACATTTGAGAATGTCTCTTCGCTTGGCCAAAACTGAATTTTTGTTCCTGTCTTATCCGTATCTTCGCCCGTCTCGATGCGACCATCTGGAACACTATCAGTATAGCTTTGACGATGCACTTTTCCATCACGACAGATTTCCATTGTTAGCTTCTTAGAAAGGGCGTTCACAACTGATACACCGACACCATGCAAGCCCCCTGAAACCTTATATGAGTTGTCATCAAACTTACCGCCTGCATGTAACACGGTCATAATCACTTCAGCTGCAGAAACACCTTCTTCTTCATGCACATCAACCGGAATCCCACGGCCATTATCTGATACTGACACCGACTCATCAGGATGAATTCGCACATTAATCTCACTGCAATAGCCCGCTAAAGACTCATCGATTGCATTATCCAACACCTCAAATACCATATGATGCAGACCGGTGCCATCATCGGTGTCTCCAATATACATACCCGGGCGCTTTCTTACTGCATCAAGACCCTTGAGAACCTTAATATTCGACGAGTCATAGGTGTTTTCATCTTCGGTAGTCATAATGTATCCATTATTGTTCTATTAGCTATATTTTACCACATTGAGTGGGGATGTTCTTATCCTATTCGACCTCGTTCCACGTGGAACATTTTAATGTTTTCATTATGTTGAAAGTCAAGCGCAGTTGCTGTCACAAAAGTTTGTACGGGCAAACTGTTCATCTCGCGCATAACATATTGCTGGTGCCGCTGATCCAGTTCTGAACTAATGTCATCTAATAAAAGGATGCTTCTATCTTGTTTGCTACTTTCTGCCATTCTTGCCTGCACCATGCAGAGAGCCAAAAAAAATAGTTTTTGTTGGCCGCGTGAAAACATTTCTATAGGATCGGCATCATTTATTTTGAACGACCAATCTGCGGCATGACTGCCTGAACGAGTATAACCCAATTGCTGATCACGAACGAGCGATCCACTAAGCGCTTGCTTTAATGTTGACCCCTTGACCCAGCCATTTCGATATTTCAACGTGAACTTTGCGCTCTCATATACTGGACATAAACGTGCGAATAAAACTGAAAATTGTTCTAGCACTTTCTCTAATTGTTGCTTCCGTAAGGCAGTGATCACCTCTCCATGAGCAGCCAAATGTGCATCCCATAGCTGTATTTCGCTGCTAGGTTTGTGTTGCCTAAGTGCAGAATTACGCTGTTGTAATATCTTTTTATACGCTTGCCAATGAGAATTAAAGCTTGGTTCCACGTGAAACAAACCCCAATCTAAAAGCTGACGACGATAGCGCGGGCCCTGTTCAAAAAACTGATGACAGTTCGCCGGAACAAACTGTAACGGCAATTGCATCGCTAACTCTGAAAGCCGTTTTAATGGGGCTCTATTTAGTCGAATCTTTAATCCGTTATTTGTATCATACTGTAATCCAACAGGCGTATCGCTACTAGTATTAGCAAAAATCTGAAGCTGTTGCTGATCAAATTGTATAGCATTTTTTAATGATCTTGTTCGAAACGATCGCCCCATGGCTAATAGATAAATAGCTTCAAGCACACTGGTTTTGCCCGATCCATTTTCACCTAAAATCAGATTTATACCCGATATAGGCTGCAAAGAAAGCTTGGTGATATTGCG
This sequence comes from uncultured Methylophaga sp., assembly GCA_964430395.1. GTDB lineage: Bacteria > Pseudomonadota > Gammaproteobacteria > Nitrosococcales > Methylophagaceae. The sequence goes on along the minus strand of CAYSGK010000088.1, from coordinate 5,166 downwards.
TAAGTTGGATACGGTAAGTTGGGTTAGCAACAGCAATTCCGATTAAAAAGAAGTAAGGCCATTTTACTGTATACCCATAACCTTATAAAGGCTCTGATCAGCT
>CAYSGK010000088.1:0-4963 GCA_964430395.1 uncultured Methylophaga sp. | reverse complement strand
TCTTTAACAAAGTCACCACTCAACACAAATCCCAATAAAGATTTATCTTCGCCATAAAAGAGTCCTTTTATACCGAAACCTGATTGCGCTTGTTCAAAAGCCCAGTTGCCTTGTGCACTCTTTGCTGGAGCTGCAACAACCAATGGATAGTGAGGCGTTTTCACAACAACCGGCATAGCAGGGTAGTGAGCTTCGGTCGCAGCTCCTGCAAGTGTTTTTGCTAACGCCTTAGCACCAGCAATAAGGGGTGCTACAAATAATAGATTATGTCCCGCCACTTCGGCACAATCACCCAAAGCATAAATATCATTATGGCTTGTTTTTAAAAACGTGTCGGTCACAATACCGCGATGAACACTCAAGCCAGCATCTGATGCTAGCGCGATGTTAGCGCGCAAACCAACAGCAGACACAACAAGATCAGGATTAATCACCGTGCCATTACTTAGCGCCAGATCATAGACCTTACCGTTGTGGTTGATCGATTTTGTTGTGGTATTCAAGTACCATTCGACTCCAGCATCTGATAGTTGCTGATGTAATTCTTTTGCTACCGGCTCGGGTAATACCGTATCCATCGGCAAGGAATTTGGACCAATTATAGAAATAACAACAGCACTTGAGGCAATTAAATCATTAGCAAATTCACAAGCAATTAAGCCCGGACCAATTATTGCTACGTGCTTAGCATCAAGCAAGCGTTCGCGAAAAAACGTGTAATCCATCAAATTATTAATTGATAAAATATCTTCTGCCGCATCACCATCGATGGGAATTACAATTGGGCTAGCGCCCAAAGCCAAAACCAGCTTGCTGTATTTTTGTTGTGAGCCATCATCCAATTCTAATACGTTTGTTGTAGGCTCAATTTTGATCACAGTTCTATGTGTTAGGATCTCTGCCTTTAGTATTTTTGCCATGGCTTGTGCATCAAACATGGCAATTTGCTCAGCCGTTTTTCTTTTGGCTAAGGCATTCGACAACATTGGTTTTGGGTAGCTGCGGCCATCATCTGAGCTGATCATTGCCAGTGGGGTAGTTTGGTCTAACTTACGAAATTCCCTAGCCAGAGAATATCCCGCCATTCCCGTACCAATTATAATTATAGGATCCATTTTAGCCTCAATTAAAAAGGAGACCAGAAAATGTCTCGTCTCCTTTTTGCTTTTTCAATATTAGATTTCAACCATTTCGAAATCATCTTTACCCACACCACATTCAGGACACTCCCAATCATCAGGAATATCATCCCAACCAGTTCCCGGTGCAATACCTTCTTCAGGCAGCCCCTTAGCTTCGTCATAAATAAAACCACATACTACACATTGCCACTGTCTCATTTTTCACTTTCTCCCATTTTTAATAAAAATTATTTTTTGAATCTAATGCATCGATCTAGTGTTGGACATGCCGCTTTTCAAATTTAATTAATGCGGCAAAACACTTATCTGCTGTCTGTCATATTTTAACATGTTCCATAGTCTCTCCAATTTGTTCACCTATTTCGTCAACAGCAGATACATTTCGTTCCTCAAGAGGGAGGAGTTCTTCCATTCTTGCAATGCATCCAGCTAGAAGTAAGTTTATATTTTGTGTTACTTTAGCGCTATGCTATTAAGTGGAATTTCCGATTATGAGTTTGCCTACGCTTCGCCAGCTACAATATTTGGTATCTGTTGTTGATCTAAAACATTTCGGTCATGCGGCAGAGCAATGCTTTGTCACCCAATCTACACTCAGTGCCAGCATACAAGATCTTGAAAGCCTTTTGGATGCAAAGTTGATAGAACGTACCAACCGAAAGGTTTTACCCACGGCACTTGGCATAGAAATAGCTCAACGAGCACAGCACATTTTATCTTTATCGGCAGATTTGGTTGATGTGGTCCAGTCGGAACGAAGCCCTTCAACCGGAAGAGTGCGGATCGGTGTTATACCGAGTATATGTCCATTTTTATTACCTAAAGCACTGGCCGCTATTCGACAACAACTACCCCAGCTAGATGTGATTTTAACTGAAGATCAATCAGAGCCACTGGTCAATAAACTAAAAAGCGGCGAAATTGATGTTGCGCTGTTAGCCTTTCCATTTGATATCAAAGCGCTTCGACATCACATTTTTGGCGAAGAATCCTTCTGGGTTGCATTACCTCCAAACCACCCCTTAGCATCGCAAAAGCAAATAGTTGCCGAGCAACTACCCATTGATGAATTATTACTACTATCGGAAGGCCACTGTTTGCGTGAGCATGCGCTAAGCGCTTGTCAACTACCTGCAACGACACAACGAACAAGTTTGCAAGGCACAAGCTTATATACACTGATTGAGATGGTGGCCGGAGGGTTAGGGATAACATTAATACCTGAAATGGCTGTCAACTCAGATATGGTAGGGCACGCTGATATTTGCATTCGCCCACTGGTAGCAAAAAATAACAACTCTTCACATAAACTGGGGCGAGAGCTGGGGCTTGTCTGGCGACCCAGCTATCAACGCACCCAAACCTTAGAACTGTTATCTCAAGCCTTTGCCGATGCGCTAGCTTAATCTGGAGTTACTCTGTTTTAGCATAAAACGTGCGAAGCGCTCTAAACCGTGCGGCTACACCACTAAAAGGCGGCCGAAAAGTCGCGTAAATACGCCCTTTAGGATCAACGACAAAAAGGTGATGCTCTTGTTCAATTTTGTAGCTACCATCCATAAAATCGGTTTGTAAGTAGAGGGCAATAAATGTTTTAGATAGCTTCTCTATTTCTTTTTCTGAACCCGAGGCAACAGTAAAATCATAGCCATGTGATACCAAAAAATGGGATAATTCATCCGCACTTTCATGCTGAGAATCAAGCCCAATGGCTAAAAATTGAAAATCAGAATTTGCGAAAGCGCTTTTCAAAGCCTTCATACTATCCAAGCTAAGCCGGCAATCTGGCAAACAATTGCTATGGGTAAAATATACAAAAGACCATTTTTTCTTAAGCCATTCGTTAGTAAGCGCTAGCTTCTCTTTTGTTTTTAAGGTAAATAATTTCGGCTTTCTTGGTGGCGATTCTAAATACGGCTCCATAGCTTTGGGTATCACTCGGCTATCTTTATGCATAAATGGTTGACGGTTCATCCACAAAACTATTATCAAACCCACTATAATAAGATAAGTGAGCAAAAAACACTTAGAATTAAAACCTTTGCATGGTTCTGCCATTTACGTTGTTCTCATTAATTACGCTGTATATCCCATGATACTTCAATTTTACACAAAACCTACTGAACATTAACGGTTCATCAGCTAAAAGCCTAGCGAAATGACAAATAATAAGCTAACGTTGCTTATTCAAGAAGACCTTAGGATGAATTAAGAGTTATAAATGACTGAAAAGCTATTTAAATCTACTGCTATTGTAAGCATGATGACCTTTGTCTCGCGGATCCTTGGGTTTGTGCGCGATATTGTGATTGCTAGATTATTTGGCGCAGGGTTAGGGGCCGACGTTTTTTTTGTTGCCTTTAAAATCCCTAATTTTCTGCGTCGTCTATTTGCTGAAGGTGCTTTTTCTCAAGCATTTATTCCTGTTTTAGCAGAGTACCGCGACCGCGGGGATAAAGATCTTAAAGAACTTATCGCCAGCACCAGCGGCACGCTCGCAACAATTTTATTTATCATCACCATGATCGGCGTAATCGCTGCGCCGATTTTAATCGTGATTTTTGCTCCTGGCTTTATCGGTGATGACTACAAAATAAGCCTTGCCGGTCACTTACTAAAAATCACTTTTCCTTATTTATTCTTTATTTCATTAACTGCTTTGGCGGGCGCGATATTAAATAGCTTTGGCAAATTTGCCGTACCCGCATTTACCCCTGTCTTTCTTAACTTATCACTTATTGCCAGCGCTATATGGCTATCGCCACATTTAGCAGAACCGGTTACAGCGCTAGCGTGGGGCGTGTTTATTGGTGGGGTAGTGCAGCTTTTATTTCAAATTCCATTTTTAATTCGAATTGGGCAACTACCCAAGCCACGCTGGGGATGGAAAGACAGTGGTGTGCAACAGATCCTTAAACTAATGCTACCAGCAATGTTTGGTGTATCTGTAGCACAAATTAACCTCTTGCTTGATACGCTACTAGCGTCATTCTTAGTTACAGGTAGTATTTCTTGGCTTTATTATTCTGACCGTCTAGTTGAGTTTCCCCTTGGTATATTTGGCATTGCTTTAGCAACCGTAATTTTACCAAGCTTATCAAAAAAGCATGCCTCAAAATCAAAGGACGAATTCTCACATACTATTGACTGGGCGCTACGCTGGGTATTTATTATCGGTACACCTGCCGCAATAGGGCTTATCTGGCTTGCCGAGCCCTTATTGCTATCATTGTTCCAATATGGCGAGTTTAGCGCCCAAGATGCACACAAAGCCTCTCTCAGCCTAATGGCTTACGGCTTGGGCTTGCTGCCTTTTATCTTTATTAAGGTATTAGCCCCCGGTTATTATTCCCGCCAAGATACCAAAACACCAGTGAAAATAGGCATTATTGCCATGGTGGTCAACATGGTGCTCAACATCATCTTAATGTTGCAATTTGCCCATGTCGGCCTCGCCTTAGCCACCTCATTATCAGCAATGCTGAATGCCCTATTGTTATATATTGGGCTAAGAAAGCTAGGCGTCTATCAACCAAGAGCAGGCTGGAGAAGGTTTATAGTTCAATTGCTTATTCCAAATATCACCTTAATGGTCGTGTTGTTTTGGCTAACGCCTGAAACAATTGACTGGATTGATTCCGGTGTGTGGCAACGGTTTATGATGCTCTTTGGATTAATTGCCGCTGCAATAGCGACTTATTTTATAATGCTTTCACTTGTTGGTATTAAAGTTAAAAGTCTATTAAAAATATCAGCCTCATAAAGCTATGTCCATGGATGGACTGTATGCAAAAAATGCATCGTTACAAGGATGTAACATA
>CAYSGK010000087.1:0-8232 GCA_964430395.1 uncultured Methylophaga sp. | reverse complement strand
GTGTGGCTTATTCTCTTGCCCTGTGGGAGTTTAGCACAAGTGCCAGTGCTGCGTTTCAATGCTTGACAAGGACTAGTCATTGCCTTCACATTGCGCCTTGCTCTGACACTTGTGCTAATCTCTGAAATCTACAGATTGAATGGTCACGGGTATATATAAGAGGTCGGGTCGGCGACGCCCGCTTGTTCAAACCCTTGTTTTCTAAACCGGCAGGAATCACAATGACCGCAGGCTTTACCCTCATTATTCGCCTGATAGCATGAAATAGTTTGACTATAATCTACACCCAGCGCAGTGCCCTGCTGAATAATTTCTGCTTTTGACATGGTGATAAGCGGTGCATAGACCGTTAGCTTTTGCCCCTCTACCCCTGCTTTTGTGGCTAGGTTAGCTAATTTTTCAAAGGCATCTATAAACTCTGGGCGACAATCTGGATAGCCGGAGTAATCCACAGCATTTACGCCGACAAAGATGGCTTGTGCAGCAAGCACTTCAGCCCAGCCTAATGCGATAGATAGAAAAACAGTATTGCGTGCAGGTACGTATGTAACAGGAATACCTTTTTCATGATGATCGGGTATATCAATCGCGTTATCTGTTAAAGCTGATCCACCAATACTGCGTAAATCAATCTTAATGACTTTGTGAGCTAGCGCGCCCATTTGTTTTGATAATGATGCCGCAGCGCTTAGCTCTACATCATGGCGCTGACCGTAATCAAAGCTTAAGGTGTAACATTCAAAGCCTTGCTGTTGGGCAATAGCTAGTGTGGTCACAGAATCTAAACCACCCGATAATAAAATAACTGCACGTTTCATCGGCCTTGTTCATCTCCCCAAAGGTATTTATGTATTTGGATTTGCATACGCACCGGTAAATTATCCTCAACGATCCAATCCGCCAAGTCTGCTGGCTTCAATTCACCATGAATAGGTGAAAACAATATTTCACACCGTGATACTAAGTCATATTCTGTTAGCTTCTGACATGACCAGTCATAGTCGTTGCGGTCGCAGATCACAAATTTAAGCTGATCTTGAGGTTTTAGGTGCTGAATATTGTCGTATTTATTTTTAGATTCTTCGCCAGAAGCTGGTGTTTTCAAGTCCATTACCGTAATAACGCGTGAATCAACAGAGCTAATATCTATGGCTCCACTGGTTTCAAGCGAGACTTCATAGTCAAGATCGCATAGGGCGCTTAATAATTCGAGGCAAGACTTTTGTGCTAATGGCTCACCACCAGTGACCGTAACATAGCGTGGGTTATAGCTTTGAACCTCTGTTACGATATCAGATATATCACGTTTTTCTCCACCATGGAAGGCATAAGCCGTATCACAGTAGCCACAACGTAGTGGACACCCGGTTAACCGCACAAAAACCGTAGGTAGCCCTACCGTTCGCGTTTCGCCTTGTAGCGAATAGAAAATTTCTGTTATCCGGCACTGTGCCATAAAATGCCTATTTTCAAACTTAGTCTTAGTTAGACTCTTTATTAATACGATCCAATCTGACTTGTGCTAACCTTGCAGCAGAAGTATTGGGATAGTTTTTAATCACCGATGACAACGTCGCTTTCGCTACATCAAATTGACCATTCTCATATTGGCTAAAGCCTAATTTTAATGTTGCATCAGCCACTTTGCTACTCGCTGGAAAACCTTTTATAACCTTTGTGAAGGCCACGATCGCTTGATCAAAATTTCTTAACACATAATGCGCTTCACCTTTCCAATAATAGGCATTTGGTAAATAACTGCTACCGGGATATTTCGCAGGAAAAGCTTCTAGCGCCGTTACCGCTTTTTCATATTGACCACTACGTAATGTTTGTAGCGCTGCTTGATAAGCCGCTTCACCATTTTCTACTGCTACGGGCAATGCATCAGGAGTGGAGGTGTTATCAATGGTTGGAGTATCCACGTTTGGTGCGACTTGCTCGACAGGTGTTTCTGGTTTAACAGCGGGTACATTTTCAGTTGATGATACTGATTCTGAAACATTAGGCATGGTAGGTAAAATAGAGGCAGGAGCAGCAGATAATTTTTCTATTCGCTGGTCTAAATCAAGATAACGTTCTCGTTGATTTTTCTTCATTGCTTCTATTTGATGACCCAATGACTCATTATCACCGTTTAATCGTTGCACTTCTTTTTGCAACTGATCAACACGGCCTAATAACGAAACCAAGCCTTGGCCTTGAATGATTCGCTCTAAGCGCTCAATCCGCTGCGTTAATGCCGCCTCCGCCTCATCAGCCCACACTATATTCGGCATTATTAATGATAATAGAATGCCAACCATCATAAGTTTTTTATCTAATACTTTCATTTCTTTATTGTCCGATATAGATCAATTCAACACGGCGATTTTGTTGCCATGCACTTTCATCAAAACCTTCTGCCTGCGGACGCTCTTCACCAAAGCTTGTCACTTGAAATTGTTGAATACTGGCTCCTTGCAACATTAAAATTTGTCGAATAGATAAAGCTCGCCGCTCGCCTAACGCTAAATTATATTCACGCGACCCACGTTCATCAGTATGACCAATTAAACGAATCGTTACATTAGGGTTATCTCCTAAATAAGCAGCGTGCGCTTCTAAGGTTGCTTGATCTTCTTCTCTAACAGCACTGCTATCATAATCGAAATAAACAACACGATTAGCCAGCGGACTGTTAGGATCATTAATTTCATCACCAACAAAATTATCTTCACCTACAATCACTTGTGTTTCTGCGCCATCGATGCCAGTGCCTGATGCATTTTGATCATCAATCCCTGATGTTTCATCCGTGCGATCTTCGACCACTACATTACCATTTTGATCCACGCCAGCTTGCGTTCCGCCTGTTGTCGTACAAGCCGCAAACAAACTTAATGATAAGAATAGTGCCGTTATTTTTAATAATTTCATGCTGAATACTCCTCTAAATTTATTTTCTTATTTTCTGAGTGGCGACCATGCTGGCTCACGTACATCTGTACCGGATTCTCCAAAACGCCGATGATTACCGCCATTGACAGATACCGCCGCTAATAAGGCTTTGCCTCTTTGTTCGGTAGCATACAGGATTGTGCGACCATTTGGCGCAAAGCTTGGGGATTCATCACGTCCAGTTTCTGTTAACACTTGCAGTGTCCCTGTTTGCAGATCTTGTACGGCAATATAAAACTTACCTTTAAAGCCATGCACCATTGTTAAAGTGCGACCGTCGGGTGAGATATCAGGAGAAGAATTGTAACTCCCTTCAAATGTCACACGTTGTGCTCGACCACCATCGGCTGATACTTTATATATTTGTGGACGACCGCCACGATCAGAAGTAAATAATATTTCATTGCCATTTGGCATCCACACCGCTTCAGTATCGATCGCTTGTGAATTATGCGTGACTCGTGACAATTTCCCCGACGCTAATTCCAATATATAAATTTCAGGATTTCCCGCCTTTGATAAAGTGATCGCCAATTTTGTACCATCAGGTGACCAGCTTGGCGCACTATTTATGCCTTTAAATGCGGCGACTGAATTACGTCTACCACTGCGCATTTCTTGCACAAAAATCTCTGTTTTGCCATTTTCAAATGATACATAGCTCAAGCGCTCGCCATCAGGTGACCAGCTAGGTGAAAGTATAGGTTGTTTTGACTGCAATACAGTACGTGGGTTTGCACCATCGGCATCCGAAACCTGCAAAGCATAGCGCTTATTACCATCGGCGCCTTTGACTTCTGTTATAAATGCTAATCGTGTTGAAAATACACCAACTTCACCTGTTAATGCTTCATAAACTTGATCTGAAATTTTATGCGCTAATCGACGTAAACCGCCAGCAGGCACTTGATAACGCATACCTGCTAATTGCTGCGATTTATAGACATCAAACAGCTGAAATTGCACCTTGTGTAATTCACCGTCTTCAGTACTAACTTTGCCTACTAATAGCCCTTCTGAACGTAGCAGTCGCCAGTCTTTAAAATTTATTTCTGATTTTTCATGAGGATCAGAAATTAAATCACGCTTAGACAAAGGATCAAATCGACCACTGCTTGCTAAATCATTAGTAATGATTTCTGAAATATCAATTTGTGCTGTCGGCCCTGTGTTACCAAAAGGCACAACAGCAATGGGTAAGGCGGCTTCTGTACCGCCTGTAATTTCGATTACTAACTCTGCCTGTGCTTGCCATGGCAATATCACAGCCAAAGATGCTATTATTTTTAACCATTGTTTGGTCATTATTTCACCTTCTATTTATCTGGGTTAAATAAGAATGTAAAGTTCTTAAATTCTGCTGCAGCTTTTGGATCAGTTGGCACCCCTAATGGGCTCGCCTTATAAACAGCATTTTCAGCGCTACGATCAAATAATGCATTGCCACTGCCTTTTATAACCTTCACCTGCTTTACCTCACCACTAGAGAATAAACTTACTTGTAATGTACATTGCAAGCCATGTTCTGCACTAGTTGGTTTAATCCAATAACGTTTAACTCGCTGTCGAATAATGGAAACATACTTATTGACCACTCCTTCAACGCGAGTAGCTTCTTGCTCACGCGCTTCTACGGCCAAGCTTTCTTGTAACAGTCTATCCGCTTCGTCTCTTTTAGCCTTTTCAGCCGCGGCTTTACGTGCTTTTTCTTCGGCTATGCGTTTTTCTTTTGCTATCTGTTCTTGCTTCGCTTTTTCTTGGGCTTTTTTCTTTTCTTCTGCTATTTTTGCAAGCCGCTTTTTCTCTGCTTCTTCTGCTTTACGTGCTTTTTCTTCTGCCTCTAACTTTCTCTGTTCTGCCGCTTTGCGATCTGCTTCGGCTAAACGTTGTTTTTCTTCTTCAAGCTTGCGTTTTTCTGCTGCAATTTGCTTGCGCTCCTCTTCAGCTAAGCGTTCTTTTTCAATCTTTTCCTTACGTTCTTGTTCTGCCATACGCTCTTGTTCTATTTGTTGCTTTTTCTGTTCTTCAACCTTTCGATCAGCTTCCGCTTGTTGTCGCTTCTCTTCTTCAAGTTTACGCTGCTCTTTTAGTTCTTCAATTTCTTGTTGCTTTTGCTGTGCTTCTAACTCACGCTGTTGCTTTTCAAGTTCGGCTTGTTTTTGTTGTTCAAGCATTTGTTGTTTTTTAAGTTCTAGTTCATCTTCACTTTGTTGTAATTTTTCATCAATTTCAGCTTGCCGATCTATTTCTTGTTGGCGTTTTTCGTCTTCAATTTCTTGTTGGCGCGCCATTTCAGCTAGCACATCAGCTTCATCCATTGCCGTTGCTTGCACAATATCCACTTTTGGTTGTGCTGCAAACTTTGTCGTTGCGTTAAAATCAACACCTATAATAATCAAAGCTAATAATGCAGCATGCAAGATAATCGAAAGGCTACCCGCAGAGATATTTTCAAACACGCTATTTTTCATTGATATTTTCTGGCTGCTTTGTAATTAAACCAACATTCGGAGCACCCGCTTTTTGCAATAATGCCATCACCGTCACTACTTGCCCATAACTCACAGCACTATCACCTTTCACCATGATTTGAGTTTTAGGGCTACGTCGTAATACTGCCTTTACTATTGTCTTTAATCTTTTTCCAGCAATGGGTTTGTCTTGCTCATCTCCAAACGCCACATAAAATAAGCCATCTTTATCAACTGATACCACTAACGGTTCGCTATTATCTTCGGGAGTCTCAACTGGATTTGCCGCAGCTTGGGGCAAGTCAACTTGTACACCTTGCGTTAATAAAGGTGCTGTGATCATAAATATAATAAGTAGCACTAACATCACATCAATATAAGGCACCACATTGATCTCAGCCATGGGTTTACGACGTTGTCTTTGATTGTTATTCATCGCCATCAGTACAAACCGCTTTAACTATGTTGACGTTGCAAAATAGAAGAAAATTCTTCTAAGAATGTATCGTAACGGTTAATTAACCGTTCAACTTCATGGGAGTATTTATTATAAGCGACCACCGCAGGTATCGCGGCAAATAGCCCCATAGCCGTTGCGATTAATGCCTCAGAAATACCCGGTGCAACCATGCTTAATGTAGCTTGTTGCACATCACCTAATGCAATAAATGAATTCATAATGCCCCATACTGTGCCAAACAAACCTATATATGGGCTTGTTGAGCCTGCCGTTGCCAAGAACTGTAGTGACACTTCTAAGCGATCTATTTCTCGTGCCAATGAAATACGCATCACGCGTTGCGCTCCTTCTAATACAAATCCTGAATCTGAATCTGACTTTTTGAGCCTGACAAATTCTTTAAAACCTACTTCAAATATCCCTTCCATGCCTTGGCTGGCATGAGGTCGCGATGAAATATCTTCATACAGTTTATTCAGCTCGTTTCCTGACCAAAATTTATCTTCAAACGAATCCGCATCTTTCTTTGCTAGCGATAATTCACTGCTTTTTCTAAATATTAGAAACCAGGAATAAAGTGATATTGCAAACAAAACAAGCATCACTAATTTCACCAATAAACTGGCTTGTGAAATAAGGGTTATCAAAGAAAAATCAGTGCCCACTTTGTATCTCCATTAACGAGAAATCATTTAATGATTTCAATAAAAGTTTAGGTATTGGCATCGGTCTAAACCGATCGGCATTTAAACATGCGATTTTGACCACAGCTTCGCATAACAGTTCATTCTCACGCATAATTTTTTGTTCAAACTCAAAACTAGCTCCTGACAGATCAGTAATGCGTGATTGTACCAGTAAAAGTTCATTAAATTTGGCTGGTTGTCGAAATTTCAGTTGAACTGAATGTACTGCAAAAATACAGTGATGATTAATGATCAATTCATCTTGTTCAAAGCCCAGTGAGCGTAGCCATTCTGTGCGGGCGCGTTCCATGAAATTTAAATAATTAGAATGATACACCACACCACCACTATCCGTATCCTCATAATAAACTCGTATCGGCCATTTAAAATAGCTCATCAGTTCCCTCAGATTGTGTTGGTGTTAACCCTAAATGGAGCCATGCACGTTTAGTAGCAACACGTCCACGTGGCGTGCGCATAATAAACCCTTCTTGAATTAAAAAAGGTTCTAGCACGTCTTCAATGGTGCCACGTTCTTCGCCAATTGCCGCAGCGATGTTATCAACGCCAACAGGACCTCCTTCGAATTTTTCAATAATGGCTAACAGTAGTTTTCTGTCCATCATATCAAAACCATTGTCATCCACATCAAGCAAGTTTAATGCTTGTCGTGCAATTTCAGCGGTAATTTTGCCATCAAACTTCACTTGTGCATAATCTCGAACTCGGCGTAATAATCGATTGGCAATACGAGGCGTGCCACGTGAACGGCGGGCAATTTCATTAGCACCACTCACTTCTAAACTAACATCAAAAATGCGGGCGCTTCGTTGTACAATTGTGCTCAAATCAACGGCATTATAAAATTCTAATCGCTGAACAATGCCGAAACGATCACGCAATGGGGATGTAAGAGAGCCTGCTCTAGTTGTTGCTCCCACCAGTGTAAAAGGTTCTAAATCAAGTTTAATTGACCGTGCAGCAGGGCCTTCACCGATCATAATATCAAGCTGAAAATCTTCCATCGCAGGATACAAAACCTCTTCCACAATCGGGCTAAGGCGATGGATCTCATCAACAAACAAAACATCATTCGGTTCAAGATTGGTTAATAATGCCGCCAAATCACCCGGGCGCTCTAAAACAGGGCCTGAGGTTTGCCTTAAATTCACCCCCATTTCATTAGCAATAATATGTGCCAATGTTGTTTTCCCTAATCCAGGTGGGCCAAATATTAAAGTGTGATCTAAGGCTTCTGTTCGATTGCGGGCAGCAGCAACAAATAATTCCATTTGCTCTCGCACAACAGGCTGACCAATATAATCACTTAAGGCATCTGGCCGAATAGCTTGTTCTTGACGCTCTTCATCCCGTTGAGGGCTAGCAGAAATAAAACGATCTTCTTCCATTAAAAACCTTTGACCCAACGCGTGCAAAAGAGAAATACAATAAACATTGTCCTATTTTCGCTAAAAATGACAATAATAGCTAGGTGTTTAATCGGCCTACGTTCTAGCTAAGAGAATTTATTTTTCATCATCCCGCCAGGTTTTCCGCTGGGATCTATTGTCCTAAATACTAGATCCACGATAAAAGATCTCGAGGATGGCGAGCATTTGAGTATATACCCGTGACCATTCAATCTGTAGAGTTCAGAGTTTAGCACAAGCGTCAG
>CAYSGK010000086.1:0-8303 GCA_964430395.1 uncultured Methylophaga sp. | reverse complement strand
TGCTCTGACGCTTGTGCTAAACTCTGAAACCTGCAGATTGAATGGTCACGGGTATCAACCTAATAGCGAACAATATGAAACTTTTACAAGCACGTTTTCTTCATCCACGATTCTGGGCTAGTTGGTTTGGCTTATTGTTGATGAGGCTTTCTGTATATTGCCCTGTCCAGATGCAATTATGGCTAGCCAAGATAATTGCCAGGATCATGCACCCAGCGATGAAACAAAGACGGCATATAGCCAAACGAAATATGGAGCTTTGTTTTCCAGAGCTTACAGACGAGAAGCGACAGCAACTGTTAAAACAAAACCAGCAAACTATGGGAATGATGATGATTGAAACAGCCATGAGCTGGTGGGCAAGCGATGCGATGTTACAAAAAAGAGTCACTTATCATGGTTTGGAATATCTTGATGTGGCATTAGCAAAAGGCAAGGGCGTGATTCTATTAACGGGTCATTTTACTAGTATGGAAATTGGCGGACGTTTGATTATGTTGAAATTTCCCTGTTATGTTATGTTTAGAGAATTAAAAAATGCATTGTTCAATGCTTTTATGATGAGAGCACGAACGCATCACAGTGAAGGGATTGTGATGCAAAAAGAACCGCGAGCAATGGTGCGCGCTTTGCGTAAAAATAAAATTGTTTGGTATGCGCCAGATCAAGATTTGGGTAAAAGACAATGTGTATTTGCCAAGTTTTTTGGCGTGCAAGCCTCAACAGTAATTGCCACAGCTCGACTAGCAAAAATGAGTGGTGCCGCGGTTATTCCCTTTACCCCGAGGCGAGATGAAAAAGGGTATTACATACTCACTATAGGTGCTCCATTGACCGATTTTCCTACGGGTGATGATGTTGTCGATGCCCAGCGAATTAATGACATTATTGAACATGAGATCCGCCAATCACCAGAACAATATTTATGGGCACATAGGCGGTTTAAAACACAGCCTGAGGGTAAGGGGTTGCTGTATAAGATCAAATAACAACATACTTAAGGAGTGATTAGGAATATATGGATGAAATAAAGTATAAAAGTTTTTGGGTTACACTGATTCTCAATATTATAATTAATTTTTCAGCAGCCTATTACTATATATCTTTCCGAAATTATAGTTCGGATATGGATATGCTATCAAAAATTGGAGAGGTTTTAGGTATGGGATTCTTTGTCAGTATTCCTGTGCTATATTTCTTTCTTAAACAAGTTGATAATATTAGTTCGGAAGCAGGGGCTATAGTGAATATTTTATTGAGTGCATTAGCGCTATACATTTTTTATAATATGTTAGTTACTCACTCCGATATATCAGCAGCAGGCTATTCATTCTTTCTTGTTTTTATTTATCAATTTATAGTAATCTTTTTATCTAATATATTATTGAAGTCATATAAGAAATAAATAGTTATAGCACAAACAAAAAAGGCCATCCGAAGATAGCCTTTTTTGAAATACGTAATGTATCTGTATTTTAACGTTTTGAGAATTGTGGGCGTTTACGCGCTTTGTGTAAACCAATTTTCTTACGTTCTACCGCACGTGCATCACGTGTGATAAAGCCTGCTTTACGTAGGCCTGATTTTAATTCTGAATCATATTCAACGAGTGCGCGGCTGATACCGTGACGAATTGCGCCAGCTTGACCATTGTTACCACCACCACGAACAGTGATTTTTAAATCAACTTTATCTAGCATTTCTACTAATTCTAGTGGTTGGCGAACAACCATTCTAGATGTTTCACGACCGAAGTATTCTTCTACTGTGCGTGTGTTGATTGTTAATTTACCAGTACCCGCTTTCATGAAAACGCGTGCTGTTGAGCTTTTGCGACGACCTGTCGCGTAATATGTATCTGCCATTATTTAAATCTCCAGCACTTTAGGCTGTTGGGCTGTGTGAGGGTGATCTGTACCGGCATAAACTTTAAGTTTACCGAACATTGCGCGACCCAGAGGATTTTTAGGTAACATACCTTTTACCGCTGTTTTAATAACACGATCAGGTGCTTTGTCTAGTTGTTTTTCTAATGAGATAGACTTGATACCACCGATATAACCAGTGTGATGATAGTACATCTTATCTTTTAATTTGTTACCAGTTACACGAACTTTATCTGCATTGATAACAACGATATAATCGCCAGTATCTACATGAGGTGTGTAAATAGTTTTATGTTTACCACGCAAACGACGCGCGATTTCTGTTGCCATACGACCTAATGTTTTGCCGTCAGCATCTATTACGAACCAGTCACGACGAACTTCTGCTGGTTTTGCACTTAAAGTGGTTGTTTTCATTCCGCGGGTTGCTCCTAAAAAATTACGCAAGCGGGTCTAAATAAGAGGGGAGATTCTACGCATTCATTAAGTCGATGTCAACTGAATTTAGAAACAAATTTCGGTAATGATGATGGTACAATGACTCGACATCATTAATCACGATGTGGAAATCATACTACCATCACAATCATAATGGTAGAGTCAACTTAATAATATCAAACAGCATTAGGTAAGAAAGCTATGGATCTTTTTCAGGCTATAATATTAGGTATTATAGAAGGTATTACAGAATTTTTGCCTATATCATCGACAGGGCATCTTATTGTTGTTAGCCAATGGTTATCAATTGATCAGACAGACGCAAATAAAGCGTTTGAAGTTATCATTCAATTTTCCGCCATTTTGGCGGTGATATTAAATTATAAAGATAAATTTTCTCTAAAACATAGTGTGCTTTGGACTAAGGTTGCAATAGCTTTTATACCCATCGGACTAGTGGGCCTTATTTTTCACCATCAAATTAAAACATTTTTTACAGTACCTGTTGTTGGCACTATGTTTATTGTTGGCGGAATTATTTTTTTGGTACTTGAGTATTTTTATAAGGAACGTGATGCACACATAACGAATGTAGAAGAAATATCCTATAAACAAGCTATATGGATAGGTATCGCGCAAGTCTTTGCTTTAATTCCAGGGACTAGTCGTGCGGGTGCATCAATAGTGGGAGGTCTATTAGTAGGCTTGAATAGAACAGCCAGTGCAGAATTTTCTTTTCTTTTGGCATTACCTGTTCTAGCGGCAGCAGCGGGGTTTGATATTTTAAAACACTATGATGAATTTAGTGGTAGCCATTTACCTGCCTTACTTGTCGGCTTTATTGTTTCTTTTATAGTTGCCTATTTAACGATTAAATTATTTCTGCATTTCTTGCAGAAATTTACCTTTGTAGGCTTTGGGCTATACCGGATTATTTTTGGTTCAATTTTGCTTTGCTTAATATAAAGGCTATATCAATTAGAATATAGCAACGTCTTCATGATATTATGAAAAGATCATTTTCACATTAATTTACTGTGTTGAGTAACATGCCAGATCGAATTCGCGAGATACCTTATAACTATACCTCTTTTTCTGACCGTGAAATCGTTATTCGATTTTTGGGCGAAGCAATGTGGGATAGCATTCAACAACTACGTGAACTACGTAAAACAGGCCGTAGCGCTAAGATGTTGTTTGAGGTTTTAGGTGATATGTGGGTTATTTCGCGTAATCCTTTTATTCAAGATGATTTGGTTGAAAACCCTAAGCGCTGGCAATCATTGCGTCATGCTTTATATCATCGTTTAGATCAAATTCGTGATCGAGCAAGGAAAAATGCGAACCAGATAGCTATTGAGCTGGAATCTAATGCCCGCCAAGCAGTACATGATTTTGAAGAAAGTTTACTTAAAGTGGCTGATCGCCGTCGAGAAGTAAAACGCCGCTTGTCGCAGGCTACTAAGAAATATAATATTCAGTTTGATGGTTTGGCACGTGTTTCTCATGTGACAGATGCAACTGATTGGCGAGTAGAATATCCCCTAGTCGTTGTTACGCCGGTTAGTGAAAAAGAGATGGCTGATATTGTTGCTGGTTCAATTGAATTGGGCTTAACAATTATTCCACGTGGTGGTGGTACTGGATATACTGGTGGCGCAATTCCACTAACGGCAGATAGTGTCGTGCTGAATACCGAAAAGCTGGAAGGTTTAGGTGAAGTCATTTACCGTGAACTGCCTGGACGTAAAGGTCAGGTGGCAACAGTACGCGCTGAAGCAGGTGTAGTGACACGTCGCGTATCTGATTTGGCAGAGAAAAACGATTTGGTTTTTGCAGTCGATCCTACTTCACAAGATGCATCTACGATCGGTGGTAACATCGCTATGAATGCCGGTGGTAAAAAGGCTGTAATGTGGGGAACAACATTAGATAACCTTGTATCTTGGCGTATGGTAACACCAGAATCTACTTGGATAGAGGTTGAACGACTAAATCATAATTTAGGAAAAATACACGATGTTGAAATGGCTGAATTTCGGATCACCAAATATCATCCTGATGGAATTAATCCAGTAGGTGAACCAGAAGTTATTGCTATTCCTGCCAATGAGCTACGTAAAAGTGGTCTGGGTAAAGATGTAACAAATAAATTTTTGGGTGGATTGCCAGGTATTCAAAAAGAAGGCTGTGATGGCTTAATTACCTCAGGGGTGTTTGTATTACATCGTATGGCGTCCTATACGCGGACAGTGTGTTTGGAATTTTTTGGTAATGATCTGAGCAAAGCAGTGCCCGCCATTGTTGAGACAAAGGACTTTTTAGATAATAACCCTGATATTATTCTGGCAGGGATGGAACACCTTGATGAACGTTATGTAAAAGCGGTTGGCTATACGACAAAAGCACCTCGTTCAGTATTACCTAAAATGGTATTAATTATTGATGTGGCTGGTGATGATGAAGATAAGGTCGCTGCGGCCTGTAGCCAAGTTGTTCATTTAGCTAATGCTCGAGAAGGTGAAGG
Source organism: uncultured Methylophaga sp. (assembly GCA_964430395.1). Classification (GTDB taxonomy): domain Bacteria; phylum Pseudomonadota; class Gammaproteobacteria; order Nitrosococcales; family Methylophagaceae. Next base: position 3,452 of record CAYSGK010000086.1, on the reverse strand, counting down.
TTTTATTGCAGTAAGTGCAGAGGCACGGAAGCAATTTTGGGCTGATCGTTCGCGTACTGCAGCTATTGCTAAACATACCAATGCATTTAAAATTAATGAAGATGTGGTGATCCCGCTGGATCGTTTATCTGAATATAACGATGGCATAGAGAAAATCAATATCGTTCAGTCTACGCGTAATAAATTGCAAATGGCAGATGCAGTTTGTGCTTATTTATCAAGCCAGCCCCATGAAATAAAAGAACATGGTACTGATTTTGATGAAAGTGCTGAAAATGATGCCATTATGCATTCTAAATTGGATGCTGCCTGCACCTTACTGAAAGAAGTGCGAGCCCGTTGGAATGAAATATTAATCAATTTTGATACTCTAACAAAAGATAAATTAGATTTATTGCCGGAAAAAATACAAAAAAATCTAGTAGAAGGTGACACGTTATTTAGTTTATTACAACGCCGTGAATTACGTATTTCATATCGAGAAGAGGTAGAAAAACCACTTAAAGAATTATTTCAAGGTCATGATTTAGAAGCCTTGCGAAATAAGATGGATGCGATACACGCCGAGCATCGCTCAAGTCGTTTATTTGTAGCGCTGCATATGCATGCGGGCGATGGTAATGTTCATACTAATATTCCAGTGAATTCTAATGACTACGCTATGATGCATGAAGCAGAGCGTATTGTTGATGAAGTGATGATTCTAGCTGAAAAGCTAGGAGGTGTTATTTCAGGTGAGCATGGTATTGGTTTAACTAAAATGCAATATTTAGATCAAGCGACGATTGCTGCTTTTACTGACTATAAAGATAAGGTTGATCCTAACGGTCATTTTAATGCCGGTAAATTATTGGCAGGTTCGGGTTTAGAAAAAGCATACACACCATCGTTACAGTTGTTGCAACAAGAGGCTTTAATCTTAGAAGCTAGTGATTTGGGCGATTTAAACAATGATATTAAGGATTGTCTGCGTTGCGGAAAATGTAAGCCAGAATGTACAACTCATGTACCGCGTGCCAATCTATTATATTCGCCGCGAAACAAGATTTTAGCAACAGGTTTGATCATGGAAGCGTTTTTGTACGAAGAGCAAACGCGCCGAGGCATTGCTGTTCGCCATTTTGATGAAATGAATGATATTGCTGATCATTGCACTATATGTCATCGCTGTTTAAATCCATGTCCAGTTAATATTGATTTTGGTGATGTGACGGTGAAATTACGTGCAATTTTGAAAAAACAAGGTAAGCGAGATTTTAATATTGGTACTTGGACATCAATGGCGTATTTGAATGCGACAGATCCCCTGACCATTAAACTTATGCATAAAAGTATGATATACATGAGTTATAAAGCACAGCGTTTAGCACATAAAGCGGCTAAATATATGGGGCTATTAGGTAGTAAAAAGAAACCACCGCGGGCAACAACGGGTAAAACACCTATTCGCAAGCAAGTGATTCATTTTATGAAAAAGCCCATGCCGGCGAATTTGCCCTCAAAAACAACACGAGCCATGTTAGGTGTGGAAGATGACAAGATGATCCCGATCTTGCGAGATGCAAATAAAGTGAATGAAGATTCTGATGCTGTGTTCTATTTCCCTGGTTGTGGTTCTGAACGTTTATTTAGCCAAGTAGGTTTAGCGACATTAGCTATGTTATATGAGGTAGGAGCTGAAACAGTATTACCTCCGAGCTATCTATGTTGCGGATATCCGCAACATGCCAGTGGAGATATCGAAAAAGGAAAGGCTATTTCTACAGCAAACCAGGTTTTATTCCATCGAATGGCTAATACGCTGAATTATATGGATATTAAAACGGTTATTGTATCTTGCGGTACCTGTATGGATCAGTTGTTAAAATATCAATTTGAAGCGATATTTCCTGATTGCCGATTATTAGACATTCACGAATATTTGATGGAAAAGGGGGTGAAGATGGAAGGCGTGGAAGGCGTGCAATACCTTTATCATGAACCTTGTCACACGCCGATGAAAACATATCAGTCAACCAATGTTGCCGCAGAGTTATTAGGGCAAGATGTCACATTGAGTGATCGTTGTTGCGGTGAGTCAGGTTCATTTGCAATAGCAAGACCTGATATTGCAACACAAGTCCGTTTCCGCAAAGAAGAAGAAATTGTCAAAGGAATCGTTGAGCTAACGGGCGAAAGTAAAGCAGTAAAAGGCAACGTGAAAATGCTAACATCATGCCCAGCTTGCCAACAAGGATTAGAGCGTTATAACGAAGGCACCGATATTGAGACGGACTATATAGTGGTTGAAGTCGCTAATAATGTTCTAGGTGAAAACTGGCAGCATAAGTTTATAGAAAATGTGAAAGATGGCGGGATCGAGCGGGTATTGTTGTAGATCAAAAGGAGAGAACATTGACAAAGAAGGATCGGATTGCAATTGTGGTTAGTATTATTTATTTCATATTTCCATTTCTGTTGAGTTTATCCATGATGGTGGAAGGTGGAAAAATTGTCTCTGGGATGATTACTATGGCTATTTTTTCTTTACCATTGATGATTTACTGGGGTTATAGATTTATACAGAATGATATTAGCTTTCTTAGGAGCGAATAAAATATTGTTAATTTTTACAATTAGAGTTGAATTAGTAAGCAAGCCTGTGTAAAATTGCTCGGCTAATGTGCATAGAATTGGCACTACGAAATTTATTGGAGAAAAAGATGTACGCGGTAATTAAAACGGGCGGCAAGCAATATAGAGTTGAAGAAGGTGAATTCCTTCGTGTTGAGAAACTTGATGCCGAAGCCGGCGACAAAGTTGAACTAGCAGAAGTATTGATGTTAGTTGATGGTGACGATGTTCAAATCGGCGCACCGATGATTGAAGGTGCAGTTGTTAATGCAACTGTGCGTGAACAAGGTCGTGGCGAAAAAGTTAAAATCATCAAATTCCGTCGTCGCAAACATTACCGTCGTCAAGCGGGTCATCGCCAAAGCTATACTGAAATCTTAATTGACAGTATTTCAGCAAAAGGTGCGAAGAAGCCAGCAGCTAAAAAAGCAGCCGCGCCGGCAAAAGCAAAACCTGCAGCTAAGAAAGCAGCTCCAGCAGCTAAAGCAACTGAAAAAGATGATTTGAAAAAAATCTCTGGTGTAGGCCCAGTTTTAGAGAAGAAGTTAAATGCCTTAGGCATCACTACCTATAGTGAGATTGCTAAATTCACTAAGAAACGGATTGAAGAAGTTGATGGTGAATTAAACTTTAAAGGTCGTATAGAACGTGAAGACTGGAAAGCGCAAGCAAAAATTCTTGCAGCTGGCGGCGAAACAGAGTTCAGCAAAAAGAAATAAGAAAAAACCATTTTAAAAGAAAAAGGGCTGATTTTCAATCAGCCCTTTTTTATGCCTACGATATATTATACCCGTGACCATTCAATCTGTAGATTTCAGAGATTAGCACAAGTGTCAGAG
>CAYSGK010000085.1:0-8459 GCA_964430395.1 uncultured Methylophaga sp. | reverse complement strand
GCATCATTTTGCTGTTGCTGTTGCTGTTGCTGTTGCTGTTGCTGTTGCTGTTGCTCCTTATTTTCCGACTGCTGATCAGCATTATTATCTTTGTCACTTTGTTTGTTTTGATCCGAATCATTCTGATTAGAATCATTTTTGTCTTGCTGTTGTTTTTGTTGGTCTTTAAGTGCTTGTTCTACTAGTTTTTTATTATATAGCGCATCTTGATGATCAGGTGCGAGATCAAGTGCTTTTTGATACGTAGCGATCGCCTCTTTTAGCTTGCCAGATTTGGCAAGTGCATTTGCTTGGTTATAATACGCATCGGCAGAATGAATAGGCTCAAGCGTTTTTTTTGCCTGTTCATAGTCTCCTGCTTTATATTGTGCTGCCGCTTTCCATTGTGGTGATTGGAATGCTTGTTCCGCTTCTTTATAGTGTTGTTGGTCAAATAATTCTTGTCCCTGTTGATCGTCTGTTTTCCATAGCTCTTGCCAACTAAAAGCATAACTAGGCTGTGGAAAATGTAAAAATAGGAGCAGAGGAATGACCAATAGTCCTTTTCTGAAATATAGAACAGCAAAAGGTAATACCAATAATAATAGCCAAGGCCCTTTATCATCCCATTGCTCAATTTTGATTTTTGTTTCTGAAGCTGTTTGTGAGGATCTATCTTTGTCTAATAAGGATAAAAATGCATCAATGTCGGCATCGTTATTTTGAATTGTTTTATACATACCGTGTCCGGCTTGTGCTAATGTGCGAAGTGCTGTTTCATCAAGTTTAGCGATAACAATATTGCCATTATTGTCCTTGATTAATTGATTTGTGGACTTCGCTGGTATGGGGGCGCCTTCTGTCGTGCCTACCCCGAAAACGGAGAGGTGAAAGTTGCCTAAACGTGATTGAATATGTGCTATTTGTGATGTGTTCACTTCATCTGTTATTAATAGAATGTCCCCTTGAGTTTGACCCGCCTGCCCTAATAAATGAACAGCACTATTGATAGCCGCTTCGGTATTGCTACCCTGAACCGGCATAATATCGGTATTTAACGCGTTTAATTGGCTTTGAATTGTTTTTACATCATCGGTCAACGGCGTCACAGTGTAGGCATCACCAGCATAAACAAGTAAGGCAGTCAGCCCATCTTTCCGTTTATTTAGAATATCTGCGATTTTATAGCGGGCACGAACTAATCTACTAGGCTTGATATCAGTAGCATCCATTGACCGTGATAAATCAAGTGCAATCACTAAAGCGCTATTATTATGAAAAACAGGCGATGGAAGTTGATGCCAGGTGGGGCCTGCCAATGCAAATACAGCCAGAATACTGGCAAAAGAAATAGCAATAATATGCCCATATTGTTTTGATGATGCGCGATTATCTAATAGATAGGGCAATAATTCTTTATCACAAACGTCTTCCCAGTGACTTTGGCCGAGTGTTTGGCGTGCAGCCCGAATAATGAGAGCAATAATAGGGAGCAAGGCTAATAACCAATAAGGGCGTATAAAATGAAAGGCATTCCATTCAAACATTTAACGTATTCTCCTAATAGCGATAAAACCTGATAGCAGTAAAGCCAATGCTAAAGGGTAAGGATATAGTTCAGTTAACGGCCTAAAATAGTGACTGTCTTTTTCTACGGGCTCTAATTGATCAAGGATCTGGTAAATTTTTTCTAATTCTTCAGTATTTCGGGCTCGGAAATACTGACCGCCAGTTTTTTGGGCGATTAGGGTCAATGTTTTTTCATCAAGATCACGAGAAGGATTGACTTTTCGGTAACCAAACAAGGTACGAGCCAGCATCTCATCGGCTCCAATACCAATGGTGTAGATTTTTAAGTGTGCATCAGCGGCGAGCTCTGCTGCTTGTAGCGGAGAAACTTCACCGGCAGTATTCGCGCCATCAGTTAATAAAATAAGCACACGACTTGTTGCTTGTTGATTATTGAGTCGTTTTACAGCAAGCCCAATAGCATCACCAATAGAAGTGGCTGGTTCATCATCCGTGATACCAATAAATGCTTCATTTAATAATGTCATAACCGTTTTACGATCAAATGTCAGTGGGGTTTGCACATAAGCCGTGGTGCCAAATAAAATTAAACCGATACGGTCACCTACACGACGTTTGATAAAGTTATTGGCAACGTATTTTGTTGCCGTTAAACGATCAACCGTTTGATCATCAATTACAAAATCCTGTTCGGTCATACTGCCAGATACATCTACAGCTAATATCAGATCGCGACCGCTGATTGTTTGCTCTATGGGCTCCCCTAACCATTGTGGGCGAGATGAAGCAATGACCAGTAGCATCCAAGCTAACAGTGCTAGCCATAGAATATATTTTATTTCTACCAAACGCGTTGGACTTTCGACATGAGTTAATTCATTTAAAAATGGTATTTTAAGTGCCGCTTGCTGAGCCTGTTCTTTTGCAGGCAACCACCGACGAATAAAGAGAGGAAGAGGTAACAGTAATAATAGCCACGGCCAATGTAGGTGAAACATTATTGCTGCCTCCGTAACCAGTTTTCACATAGTTCAGCTAAGGCGGTAATATCTACATTATCAGGGAGTGATTTCTGATAATGACCATCGGCTAAATAGCGCCCAATTCCACTACTAAAAGGGGTGCCTTCAATAGATTGATCTAGGTAAGCTAACCAGTCTTGGCCAGATAAGCTAGCCACTTCTTTTCGCGAAGCAAGGCTAATAGCAATACGTCGCAACCATGAAGAGAGTTGTTGTAATTTTTGTTTTTGATCGCTATTAGGATCATTCTTGATCTGATTCAATATCTTCAAAGCTTCTTTAGTAAGTGTTGTTTTTGTTATTCTTTTAAACAGCCACCATGCAACTAAAAATAGTAGTGGTAGCACAATAAGAAGTAACCACCAGCCAATAGCAGGAGGCCACATGCCTACTGTTTCAGGTAAATGAATATCACGAAGTGGAAGTGATTGATCCATTAGCTTAATACCTCAATAGGGTTATCTGTTGTGCAACACTGTAGTAGAGTGATGTGCCATTTCTTACATAAATGTTGCAGGGTATGCAGACGATTCTGAAATTGATGTTGATAGTCATGGACTAACTGTTTATTACGTGTATTAACAGTAATATCGCGATTGCCATCGGTAAATCGGTATAGCCCCTTTTGTGGTAGCTGACTTTCCATAGGGTCATAAACATGAATCAAAATCACTTCACAATGGCGAACTAATTTAGCTAAATAATGTTCTGCCTGTGAATTTAAACCTCTAAAATCACTGATGATATAGATCAGGCTGCCTGGCCGAGCATGATGCGTCAATCTAGCTAATACTTGAGCAAGTTGAATTGTGCCTGTAGCAGCTAACACAGGGTTAACCAATGCATTTAAAAAACTCAAAACTGCATGGCGACCATTTTTGGGTTTAAACTCTTTACAGCCATGTTCGTTAAATACCTGTCCACCAATACGGTCGCCTTGATGTTGTGCTGCCCAAGCTAACAAAGCAGCTAATTTTGCTGCTTGTACTGATTTAAAAGCCCCTCGAGTGGCAAACTCCATGGTTGGACGATAATCGACCGAAATAAAGACAGGCCGTTCTTTTTCTTCACGATATATTTTGGTATGAGTTTGGTTACTACGTGCGGTAACTCGCCAATCAATACTACGAATATCATCGCCAGGCTGGTAAACGCGTGTTTCATCAAACTCCATGCCACGACCTTTAAAAGGTGATAGATAGTTTCCTGAATGCAAGGCGTGAATACGATGATATCCTAGCTTTAAAATTGTTGATTTTTTGGCAAGGTGAATCAATGTCGATAATTGAATCGAGATACGATCGTCATGTAATGATGAGCGACTATTTTTCATCTAGGGTACGGCAATATGTGAAATGAGTTCTTTAATAGCGATATCAGTGGTGATGCCTTCTGCTTCAGCTTCATACGATAAAATAAGACGATGGCGTAACACATCATAAGCAATATCTTGAATATCTTCTGGGGTAACAAAATCACGATGCTGTAGCCATGCTTTCGCCCGAGAACCTCGATCAAGCGCAATGCTAGCTCGAGGACTACCACCATATTGGATCCATGAGGCAAGATCTTGGCTATAAGCACTGGGGCTGCGAGAAGCAAGAATAATTTGTAGCAAATAGGCTTCTAACGCTTCACTGAGATAGGTGTTTAATACTTCTTTACGTGCAGTAAATATATCCTGCTGGCTAACAAGAGGTGAACTCATGGTCTGCGCTGACAGCTCTCCTTTTGCTTCGGCATGCGCTAAATGTAAAATGGCTTTTTCATGATCAGGATGAGGATAATCTATTCTGACATGAAGCATAAAACGATCGAGTTGTGCTTCGGGTAAAGGATAAGTACCTTCTTGTTCAATTGGATTTTGTGTTGCCATTACCATAAATAAGCTGGGCAGAGGATAGGTCGCTGCACCCACACTAATTTGCCTTTCTGCCATGGCCTCCAACAAGGCGGCCTGAACTTTAGCAGGTGAACGATTGATTTCATCCGCCAAAATAAGATTATGAAATAACGGGCCTTTTTGAAATTCAAAACTCCCTTGTTGGGGACGATAAATCTCTGTACCTGTCAAATCTGAAGGCAATAGATCAGGGGTAAATTGAACACGATGAAAGCTTGCTTCTAACCCTTTACTTAATACATTGATAGCACGGGTTTTAGCCAAACCTGGCGCGCCTTCAACAAGAATATGGCCATCAGATAACAAAGCAATTAACATTCTCTCAACGAGAACATCTTGTCCTATTATCTGTTGGTTTATAAATGCCTTTAATTCTTGCACTTTTGTTTGAGCATGAGTCATATCAAGTTGTGTCATATTTATTCCCTGATTTATCCTATTTTTTGTAAAAAACTGCTAATATTTTTGGTGAGTTTGATGGCTTATTTATAAAAAAGTTCCAGTCATTAACATTAAAAATTAAGTGTTTTTAAGATTCTTTACGCGCATAGCGAGCAATACTAGAAACCAGCCATTCATTAACATCTCAATTGCGATGAACAGACCAATGAACCAAAGGGCTGATTCAGGAAGTGTAGCTATAATAAGAATGGCCAAAATAAGATTGATTAAGCCTGAAAAAGTAGGTAACAGCCATTTCCATCCCTGTTTTCTTGAGAAAAAAGCGAAGTTCAGTCTAATTATTCCGATTATTGTGAAAATAACGGCTATAAAAATGGTCAATGTAATAGAGGTGGCAAAGGGATCCCATATTATCAAGGTTCCCATTGATAGGTACAGTAACGCTATTAGCCAATGTTGAAGTTTTCCTCCCCATTGCTTTTCTTGAGTGCGAAAGGCATGAATGATTTGCATTATTCCACCAGCCAGAACAAGACCACCAAAAAAATAAATACTGGCAAGGGTTAGCAGATTGCTTGCAACAAGACCAATGGTTCCAAAAAGTAACATGCCTATACCCAGTATAAGCATCCATTTCCAGTTGATAGGCAATTCTTGCATAACGATCATCATATTGTGTTCTTCGATATTATGTTGAGTCATGTTGTTCTCCTTATAGAAAAATGGCGAGGTATATACCTCGCCATCAGGTTAAGATTTACTTATCAGCCTTACTTTCACTGCTAAAGAGATCTTTGACAGATGAAATAATGTTGCTGTACATTTTCTCTACAGCATTTTTACCATTAATTTCTTTCTTCACTGCTTTAATCTGATCTTTTAGATCATCATAAGCTTTAGATCTTTTATCGGTATAACCTAATAATGTAGCTATTTCTAATTGTTCATTAGCTGCATCAAGGAGTGTATGCGCTTTAGTTTTTTCAGTATCCTTGTTCAGTTTTGCTGCTTCAGAAAGCAAACTTTCAACACGAATAAGTGCTAAAGGTACAATCGCTTTTTTGATAACCAAGGTTGATAAACTGGTATCCAAAGTTGTTAATGCTTCATCTTTTTTGCCTTCAACTAGATACTTTGTTGCCAACTTGATAGCCGCAGGATAGGTCGCCATAGGTAAATAAACATGACTGATAACCATTTCATCTTTCATTGGCTCCAGTAATGTTCTAGCAACCTGAACTTTATGCTCCTTTAATAAATCAATAGCAAGTTTAGTATCAGCTTTTACTAATTCAGGTGTTGTGATTAAGGCATCAACACTTACATCCGCATCAATAGCAACCATTCCCAAAGCTGGGTCTGCTGCTAGGGCCACATCAAATTTTCCCGTTGCCTCTTGTAGAGCTGCAATGGCTTCTTTTTCTTTGCCTTTTTGGCTTAGTAATTTAGTTGCATCCACTACTTTTTTGTAGCCATCAAGTACGCCTTGATTCACTTTTTCAAGCAGAGCATTTTGTTCTTTTACATGATCTTTAACGGCGTCATTAGATTTCACCATTTGCTCTTTACTGGTTAAGTTTTTACCTTGTTTTACCGTTGTATTAGTTGCTTGGGCATAAGGTGTAGCCATTAATGCGCCAATCACGAGTGAATAAATTAATTTTGTTTTCATATCAAATTCTCCTAAGTTATTAAATTTATACTTAGCCAGCCAATATTGACAGGCTAAGGTACTACGCTTTTTGATCATTTTTAATGATCATCTACCTCTTCAAATTCAGCATCAACAACATCATCATCTGCAGCTGCATTAGCATTGCCAGTATGTGATGATGAATCTGTTGTTGCTTTCATCATGGCTGTTGAAGCTTCTTGCAATGCTTTATGAAGCCGATCGATTTCATTTTTATTGTCACCTTTCACAGCTTCTTGCAAGGCCGTAATTGCCGATTCAACATGTTGTTTATCTGTGTCAGATATTCTGTCAGCAGATTCTTTTAGTGATGTTTCAGTCAAATGAATAAGCTGGTCAGCTTGGTTTCTAGCTTGGACTAACTCATGCATTCTTCTATCATCATCAGCATGTTCTTCAGCATCTTTCACCATGCGTTTAATTTCTTCTTCAGATAAACCACTGGAAGCTTTAATAACAATTGATTGAGACTTGCCAGTATTTTTATCTTTTGCAGACACGTTCAAAATTCCGTTGGCATCGATATTCAATGTGACCTCTATTTGTGGTGTGCCACGAGGTGCCGGTGAAATATCAGCCAGATTAAAGCGTCCTAACGATTTATTATCTGCTGCCATTTCACGTTCACCTTGCAAGACATGCACAGTCACTTCGGATTGGTTGTCCTCAGCTGTTGTGAACATTTCAGATGCTTTTGTTGGAATGGTGGTATTTTTCTCAATCAATTTGGTCATAACACCGCCCATTGTTTCAATCCCTAAGGAAAGCGGCGTGACATCCAATAACAACACATCATTCACATCACCCGATAATACGGCTGCTTGAATGGCTGCGCCTACTGCCACGGCTTCATCAGGGTTAACATCTTTACGTGGTTCTTTTCCAAAAAATTGTTGCACTGTATCAACCACTTTTGGCATGCGAGTTTGTCCACCGACCAATATAATGTCGCTAATATCGCTATTTGTTAAGCCAGCGTCTTTCAGTGCTTGTTTACATGGATCTAAGGTTCGCCGAATTAAATCATCCACTAAAGATTCTAATTTTGCGCGAGTCACTTTAATGTTCAGATGTTGTGGTCCTGAACTATCTGCCGTGACATAAGGTAAATTGATATCTGTTTGTTGTGCCGATGACAATTCAATTTTTGCTTTCTCGGCCGCTTCTTTAAGACGCTGTAGTGCTAAAGGATCATTATTTAAATCTACGCCACTTTCTTTTTTGAATTCAGTGACTAGATAATCCATTAAGCGCATATCAAAGTCTTCACCACCTAAAAAGGTGTCACCATTAGTCGCTAAAACTTCAAATTGCTTTTCACCGTCAAGGTCTGCAATTTCAATAATAGATATATCAAATGTCCCTCCGCCTAGATCATAGACGACGATTTTTTGGTCATTTTTGCCTTTTTTATCAAGCCCATAAGCCAGTGCTGCAGCGGTAGGTTCATTAATAATACGTTTTACATCTAAGCCCGCAATACGTCCTGCATCTTTAGTCGCTTGACGCTGTGAATCATTAAAATAAGCAGGCACAGTGATAACGGCCTCTTTAACGTCTTCACCTAAATAGGCTTCAGCATCGGCTTTAAGTTTTCTCAGAATCTGAGCTGATACTTCTTGTGGTGATAGTTTTTTGCCATTCGCTTCTACCCAAGCATCGCCATTGTCCGCCTTGATAATGTTGTAAGGGACTAATTCAATATCTTTTTGTACCGCATCCTCGTCAAAACGACGACCGATTAAACGTTTAATAGCAAACAAAGTATTCTTAGGATTGGTGACGGACTGACGTTTTGCCGTTTGACCAACCAATACTTCATTTTCTTTATACGCAACGATAGAAGGCGTAGTTCGATTACCTTCTGCATTTTCTAAAACTTGTGCTGTATCACCATCCATAATGGCAACACAGGAGTTCGTTGTTCCTA
>CAYSGK010000084.1:0-8531 GCA_964430395.1 uncultured Methylophaga sp. | reverse complement strand
CGCTAAAACCTTGTCAAGCTTTTTTTATAGTTAATTTACGCTGAGTAGTTACCAATTATTTACATAAAAATTAAAAATGAATGGGCAAACTAGTGCGGTGATTAAACAACAGGGGATCAGCTTGGTCATGGTGTTATGGCTGTTGGCTATTATGACGGTTATGGCATTATCATTTAGCCATAGCATTCGAACAGATATTATGTTGGCGACAAATTATCGCCATCAGGCGCAGGCACAGGCATTGGCTGAGGCCGGTATTTGGCGTGCAGTGGCGATGCGATTAAACGCAGGGGCGCGACAAAATGGGGCGTTGCCTGTTCGCCTTGACGGCTTTGTCTACAAGCTTGAATCTGAGCAGGGTGAATTGTGGGTATCACTGCAATCCAATAGTGGTTTGCTTGATTTAAACCGAGCACCTGCCACGCTGATCCGCCATTTGTTAAGCACGTTAACAACTGATCCTGCTCAGATTAATACGGTGACGGATTCTTTGCTTGATTGGCGTGATGAAGATGATTTAACGCATCTCGCTGGGGCTGAAAATGCCGATTATGCTGCAATGGGTTTGAATTATGGTGCGAAAAATGGCTTAATGAATAGCAAAAACGAACTGGCTCGGATCCAGGGTGTCGATCAAACTTTGTTTAATCGCTTGTCGCCCTTGGTGACGGTCTATTCAGGCCAGGCGCGTATTGCGCTTAACACGGCACCACCACAATTATTACTGGCATTACCCGGGATGGAAAAGGAATTGGTTGATAAAATAATGGCAACACGTCAGCAGGGACAAACCGTCAGTTTGGAACTTATTCCTGCTGAGACACGTAATTTTATCGGTGCTGGCCAAGATGACTACATTCGAATAAGCAGTCGGGCAAAGGTCAATAATACGGTTGCCGGGGTCGTTGCTGAAATTCAATTGGCGGCTACACCCTCGTCACCCGTCACCATTGTGTTATGGCAGCAAGAAATTGATACTGTGTTTGAGCGATCGTTTTCTGAAAAATGACGTATTCTATTTTGCGCTTATTTAAAAAGGCTTATTCCTGGTGGTGGCATGGTTTAGTCGCCTGTTTGCCTGAACTATGGCGACGCAATGCCAAACATATGCCGACTGTTCTAGGCACAATCGATGGCGCTACGCTCACACTTGAGGTGTCTGATAAAAAAGGAGGTCAGGCCAATCAATTTCTGCTTGATTGCCATGCAGAAACAGCGGGCGATGCCTTGTTGCAGTGGCTAAAACCCTATAAAAATTACGATATTGTTATCGAGTTGGATGAAGCGCATTATTTACACACTTCCTTTTCTTTACCCGCGCAAGCAAAAGACAATCTGGATCAGATAATTCAATTTGAAATCGATCGTCAGACTCCATTTAGTGCCGATCAGGTTTATTATGGCTATCATGTTGACGATCACAACAACAAACACAGCGTGCTTGTCAGCCTGGTTGTGGTTCCCAAATCGTTTGTTGCAGATCTACAGAACTTCCTGACCGATACAGCGATGCGTATTAATCGTTTATTGATAGAAACACAGCCCGATCGTATTGAGATTATCGTGTCAGAATCAGCTAAAAAATCAGCACGCTTTTCACATATTAATACTTGGCTGGCAGGCTCAATTATTGTATTAATACTGGCTGTTTTATATAAACCGATCCTGTATTATGAACATAAGATCAAGGCGATTGAAGCACCGCTTGCTACGCTTAAAAAGCAAACCCAACAAGTGCATCAATTACAATCTGATAATGCTGCCATATTGAAACATATTCAGTTTCTGGATATTCAACAAACACGTTATCAATCGCGATTGGCACTGTTAAATGAACTGGCGCGGGTTTTGCCGGTTCATACTTGGCTGGAACAACTCTCAATTAATGATCCTCAATTGACGATACAAGGTGAATCGGCATCGGCATCTGATCTTATTGGTTTGTTGACTGATTCAGCTTATTTGACCGACGTACGCTTTAGTGCGCCAACAACCTTGGATAATCGTTCAGGAAAAACCCGTTTTAAGATCCAGGCAACCATTGTATCTGGAAAGGATAACCATGGATCGTAAACAAACCAGTCTTGCTCATCGTATTGCTTCTGTATTGATACTGCTCGTGCTGATTTGCCTGTTTGGTTTGGTAATAGCGTCTTTAGTTTCGCAACAATCTGAACGCCAGCAACGCTATGAAAGCCTTCAATTTCAGCTGGATAAATACACGGCACTTATCGCACGCCTGCCACGCTTAAACCGTGAACATCAACATCTATTGACGGTGCAAAAAAATGATAAACGCTATCTTGTCGCCAATAAAGCTTCTTTAGCTGCCGCGCAGCTTCAAAAAAAGGTTCAACGCACTCTGGCACAATCAGCCGCACAACTTGTTAGCATGCAAGTGATAAAAACCAGACCTAATAATGGCTTTCAGAATATAACACTAAAACTTCAGTTTCAGGCGACACATACTAGCTTGCTTAAGTGTTTGTATCAGCTGGAAAATAGTCAAGCTACTGGCTTTATCTATAAACTCCACATTCAGCAACCGTTCAGACCGTATAATAAGCAAACATCAAAAGAAAATGCCTTGGATATTAGCATGGAATATACTGCATTTATGGTGATAGCCGATGAAAACTAAGCTATTTACTGCTTTTCTTGCACTGTTATGCCTGGCTTTGGTGAGCTTGTTGTGGTTGCCTTATCATCCCGCCGAAAAAGAGAGATCTCTTCAGGCTGATATTGATAACTCGTCAAAAGCGCAGCACACTGTTCCATCAGCAAACACCATGCATTCCATCAGTGACTATTCCGCTTTTAGTGCACAGCCTTTATTTGATCCCAAGCGCAGTCCGTATGTAAAGTCTAGACCAAAGCCGGTTAACCAAATCGTCGCAAAACCGATTAAAGCGGCTCCTGTTGCAAACACGCCTTTGCCTAATCTTATAGGTATTATCTCGGTCAATAAATCAAAGATCGCGTTTGTAATGGGCGATAATGATCCTCAAGCGATGGGTCTGAAAATAGGGGAACAATATAAAAATTGGACGCTGACCGCAATAGGGTTGAATACAATCACAATGGCCCATAATAAAAAAGAACATGTTATCACTCTGGACTGGGCAAAATTGGACAAATTGCGTGACTATATTGGTTCATCCTCGCAATCAGGCAACGATGGTCAAGCAAATTATCTTGGAAACGTCGATGAATTTGATAAGCTTGTTCCCGATTCATTAAAAAATAGATTGATCCAGCAAATGCAGAATACGGATCTGTAAAGGTTAAAAGTTTATGATAAAAAGTGTAAAAGGATTGACCTTAGCCAAGCCTCGCTGGCTTATAGTGATGGTTTTTTTGTTATTGCAAATTGCCTGTGCCAATCCCCTTAGGCAACAAGCCAGACCGATACCCTCCATAGACTCGGTCACAACCGAGGTGGCGAGCTCAAATCATGCTGCACCTACCATTCCCTCCGCTGAAGGTCAAACCAAGGCAGAGATCACATTACAATCAGGTGATGATCATTATTTGGGTCGAGAACGCTATCAGGGAACAAAAGCATTGCGCTCTGATGAGAAAGGGATCAGTCTGAATTTTCAAAATATTGATTTACAAGCCTTTATTCAAGCTGTTTTGGGCGATGCTTTAAAGCAAAATTATATTATTGACACTGCAGTAACCGGCTCCGTCACCATTCAAACGGTTCGGCCACTGCCTAAAGATGATTTATTGGGTGTGTTGCAAGAAATCCTAGAAATGAATGGTGCTACTATGATGCTAAATCAAGGGCGCTATCGGGTTGTGCCATTAAGTAAAGCCGCGCAACTGCCTATTGTGTCTCGAATCAAACGCCTGCGTAATCAAGGTTATGGTCTGCAAATTGTACCGTTACATTATATCGGTGCGACTGAGATGGCGCAGATCATTCAGCCCAGTATACAAAATCAGGGTGTTGTTTATACTGACAAGCGACGTAATTTGCTGATTTTATCAGGCAGTGAACCTTTATTAACCAGCATTACCGATTTGATTACGCTTTTTGATGTCAATTGGCTAAAAGGAAAATCCATTAGCCTGTTTCCATTACGTTATGTAGAACCTGAAACGCTGGTCAGCGAGCTCGATACCATGCTTGATGGACAGGCAGGTGAGTTATTTGATGGCATGGTGCGTTTGATCCCGATTGAGCGTGTCAATGGTATTTTGGTTGTGAGCGACACCAAAGACTATATGCAAACACTGTCAACGTGGATAAAACGATTGGATATTGCGAACGATAAAGCTGAAAAGAAATTGTTTGTCTATCATTTACAAAACACGAAAGCGGTTGATATTGCCTCAATTCTGACAACGATTTTCACCCCTACTAATAAAACCACCGCCCGTAACACTCCCATACCGACAGCTCAGGTTTTACCGATAGATAAACCGGTAACCTTAACATCAACCCCTCCCGATCAAGCGCCATCAAATACCGTAAAAACACCTCCATTACCGAGTAATGATGGTATTAAACTAACAGAAGATTCTGCCGTTCGGATCATTGCCGATGAAACCAGTAATACACTGGTTATTATGGGGACATCTCGTGAATACGAAATGGTGGAATCAGCCATTAAAAAATTAGATAAACTGGCCAAGCAAGTACTGATTGAAGCCACGATTATTGAAGTCGGTCTGACAGGTGATTTAAGCTATGGTGTTGAGTGGTTTTTTAAAAATGGCGGCGTAGGTTCAAATAAAACCGGTCAAGGTCGTTTGAGTTTGGGTAATGATGGCATTAAAGCCATTGCCCCCGGTTTTTCATATAGCATTATTGATGGTGCCAGCGATATTCGTTTTGTTCTGAATGCACTGGAATCTCAAACAAATGTTCAGGTCTTGTCCTCACCGTCGATTATGGTGCTGGATAACAAGACAGCATCAATTAATGTAGGCGATGAGATCCCGGTGCCTACACGCCAGTCAAACAGTAATGTTGATCCTACGGCACCGACAGTCAATGAAATTCAATATCGGGATACCGGTATATTATTAGAAGTCTCACCTCGAATTAATGCCGGCGGCTTGGTTACATTAGAGGTTAAACAAGAAGTCAGTGACGCTATTACTACAAAAAGTTCAGGTCTGGATGCACCGACAATCCAAAAACGCACGATAGAAAGCTCGGTCGCTATTCAAAGCGGTCAAAGCGTTATTTTGGGCGGCTTGATCAAAAACAAACGTGAAGACAGCAAAAGTGGTGTCCCTGTTCTAAGCCGTATTCCATTGCTGGGTAAGCTGTTCAGTCAACAATCCAACAGCGATCGCCGCACCGAATTATTAGTGATTTTAACTCCGCATGTCATTGCCAACCCCGCGCAGGCACAGGCCATTACAGAAGAATATCGCAACAAACTGGTTCAACCATTGCAAACAACTCAATGATATGAAAGATGCCTATGCCACAATAATAGAATCACTGCCCCAGCTGTCGGCTCTATCCGCTGATCTACTGCCAACAGTTATTCATCAAATTGAGCAAACTGGCGATATCAATCAAGTGCTGTTAACACAAGCAAAAATAGCCCCTCAAACACTTATTAAGCATTATGCCAGCGTATTAAACTTGCCGATTATTAGTGAGGATGACTTGGCGCTAAATACGCCTTCATCAGCGCTTAAGCTTAAGTTTATGCAGTATCATCAGTTTATTGCTCTCGATACAGTTGAGGGGGCTATTCGGCTGATCAGCGCCAGACCCTATGATGACTATCCGCAAAAAGCGAGTGCACTGGCCACGAGTAGCCCCGTTGAACTTTGTCTGGCAAGCCCTGAACTCATCCAAAACATGCTGGAAAAATTCAGTAGCGACGATGCATCAATCACAGAAATATCAGATCAAATCGAACAAAGCCAGACAATTGAAGATGACACGGACATTGATCGTTTAACCAATCTTGCCAGTGAAGCACCCATTGTCAGATTGGTCAATGTACTGGTTGCGCGGGCAATGGAAGTGCAAGCCTCTGATATTCATATCGAACCTTTTGAACAACGTTTACGCATTCGTTACCGCATCGATGGCGTATTACATGAAATGGAAGCACCACCTCTTCATTCTGCTGCTGCCATTATCTCGCGGATCAAAATTATGGCCAAACTCAATATTGCAGAACGACGACTACCTCAGGATGGGCGTATTCAAATGCGAAGCCAGGGCCACCAAATTGATTTACGTATTTCTACCGTACCTTCATTATTTGGTGAAAGTGTTGTGATGCGTATTCTCGATAAAGAACAGCTTAATCTTGATTTTAAAACGCTGGGCTTCGGTGAGAGTAATACCGATAAATTCAATAGCTTAATCCATCGACCACATGGCATTATACTGGTCACAGGGCCAACGGGGAGCGGTAAAACCACCACGCTTTATTCTGCACTGGCAAGCTTGAACAGCACGGATAAAAAAATAATGACCGTTGAAGATCCCGTTGAATATCAACTAGACGGCATTATGCAAATGCAGGTTAAACCGACTATTGGGCTTGATTTTGCACAAGCCCTGCGCGCGATTGTACGCCAAGATCCTGATATTATCATGATCGGTGAAATGCGTGATTATGAAACAGCCAGCATTGCCATTCAATCGGCACTAACAGGCCATTTAGTGTTTTCGACACTACATACAAATGATGCTGGTAGTGCCATCACCCGCCTATTAGATATGGGAGTAGATGATTATTTAATCACCTCGACTATTGCCGGTATTATTGCACAGCGCTTAGTGCGCACATTATGTCCGGCATGCAAAGTCAGTTTTGCACCTTCAGCAGAACTAATTTCTGAGTTTAAATTAAACGCCTTTGGCTATAAAGATCCTGCCTTATATAAACCAACGGGATGTGATGCATGTAATGAAAGTGGCTATAAAGGCCGGACAGTGATCCTCGAACAAATGGAGCTAAATGATAGCTTGAGAAAACAAATTATCGCACATGCTGATGGTGCCAGTTTGCAGGCACAATCACAATCACAAGGAATGCGGAGTATGCGGGAAGATGGTATAGATAAAGCCCTTGCTGGCATCACCTCACTTGAAGAAGTAATTAATGCAACACAGGATAATTGATATTTAAAGTTGTATTTTTCTACAAGGCAAACGCATTATAAAAAGCAACAAGTTAGTTGGTCTTCAAATAACTTGTAAATCATTAACCCTTAGTTCTATCCCCGTGATCATTCAATCTGTAGCTTTTACTTCTTTGTTCCGGTAGCGTTTAGCCGGAATCTAGGTCAGCGGAAGTAGATCCCAGCTATAATCCATCACTCAATTAAGCAGGAAGCGGTAGACTTCCATTAATTAAAAAATCAGTAATTGAAAAGTGAACGATGCTGTTTTCACCTAACGGTTTAAACGATACTTCACTTAAACTGGTTTCACATAACCACTGCTCCATTTGTTGAGGTGTGTTTTGCACAAAGGGCGAAGTATTAAATAAGGCAACACAAATAGTGTTATTTAGTGCACGGGCTGATTCATATTCAAATGCTCCAACGCCAGCTGATCTCATCTTGCTACCAAGCTGCTGTGCATGCGAATAATCACTGGGGTGTGTTAATTCTGCTCGGTAATCATTAAAAGGTGGCCGCTGCAACTGCAGCCCTATTTCTGTCTGATAATTAACACTAAATAAGGTGTGCTCAGATCGAATTTTATCTTTTTCGCTGACACCTTCTATTGAATCCAAAAAAACGAATCGATAAAACGCAGACTCTGCCAGTGCCACCGATGGGCTGCCCCCAGCATAAAATAGACTAGGCTCATTTATTTTGCCAAATCGAGAGCCCCACTGTAAGGGTGGATACCGAAAAGGGGTGGTTAACAAATAATGAAACGCCTCAATACCATCAGCATAAGTAGGCTTTGCTTGTTCAAGCATTTCTTCAAGCAATACTTGCTCTTCAAGCGTCTCAACATAGCCCATAGTCGCCACTTGTTCTTGGCTTTCCACCAAACGATATAAGGTGCCCGCAATAGGTTTTATGTGATCAATACCGTTGCAGGCACTCCAAATCATTACACTTTACCGCGAATAGCATCAACAAAGCGAAGCACCGACATCAATCCCTCAATACTGGCTATTTGCTGTGCAGGAACACCCCCAGTCATTTTATTTTGGCTACGCATAAACCGTTTGATCCAAGCCTCATCACCACCCGTTAACGCAAATAACGCCCTTGCAATTCGTATAATGATCAAAGCAAGTTGGCCTTCTTTTGATTGAGGATCGAGAAAAGGCTTGCTTTTAAGCCGGCTAAACGCAGTCCGATGCATACCAATCGCTCGGGCTACTTCAGCTTGTTTTAAACCAAGCTGCGCGCAAGCATGAACAACAGCGTTGGCCAAAACAACTTCGCGCATTGGATTTTGTTTTTCTACAATAGACATAAACACACCTTAAGAGTGATATAAGCACAAACAATACACTAAAAGTGATATAGTAACAATTATTTATCCATATTAAAAAGTTCTTCATCAACATTAA
>CAYSGK010000083.1:6519-8693 GCA_964430395.1 uncultured Methylophaga sp. | reverse complement strand
AAGAAGATAC
Organism: uncultured Methylophaga sp.; assembly: GCA_964430395.1. Classification (GTDB taxonomy): domain Bacteria; phylum Pseudomonadota; class Gammaproteobacteria; order Nitrosococcales; family Methylophagaceae. Next base: position 8,683 of record CAYSGK010000083.1, on the reverse strand, counting down.
TGTATAACATTAATGGCTCCGATGTACGCAATTACGGCCAGCATTTTTGGCAGCATAAACAGCTTGATCCGCTGATTCAAGTAGTTGAGATGTGGTGGTGATATGTGTGCTGTTATCCATTGTTGCAAGCCCTATTGATAGAGTTACTTTTAAAGGGGCTGATTTATCAAGATCAAAATCTGTATTTGCAATAGATAGGCGGATCCTTTCAGCTATTTCATAGGCGACATCACTGGTGGTATCGGCAAGAATGATAACAAATTCTTCACCACCATAACGCGCAAGCACATCACTGGTTCTCATGCTATCACTAAAAATACGTGCGGCCTGTTTTAACACTAAATCACCGGCGTGGTGTCCATGAGTATCATTAACTTGTTTGAAGTGATCAAGGTCGATGAATAGACATGATAAGGGTGCACTATTACGTTGTGCCAAGGTAAACTCTTCAGAAATACGTTGATCAAAAAAGCGTCTATTATTTAGCCCAGTTAGTGGATCAATTAGACCAAGTTGCTCTATACGTTCTTGTAAACAGGCATTTTCGATACAAGCAGAGATCACTGCGGTTAGATGTTCTAAAAATAAGGTGCCAATATTGGGCTGAAATCGGTCGGCTTTGCGACTACCTAAGTTTAGACTGCCGATCAATTTATTTTGGCGTTTGAGTGGCAAAATGGCAACAGATCTTAGCTCGCTATGTTCTGGGAATAATAGTTGATGAATGCTGGCAGAAAAGGTGGATAGCTTGGGCTTAGGAAAAATATGATAGGTGTCGATTAAGGCATGTTCTTTATCGGTAAAAAGTAGACGATTACGCCATGTGGAAGGTCTTTCGTGTAGATCAAGTAAGCGTTGAAACTCATATTCAGGATCAAATAAAAGCAGAGTGACTTCTGATAATTGAAATCGGTCACGATGTTGTTCAAGAATGAGGGAGAACAGTTCAAAAACACCGGAACAATTGAGTAGGCCTAATTCATATTCTTGAAAGTTGACATGCTTTTGCTCATTATTCTTTGCTATGCGCAAAAAGGCATCGAGTTTTGCTTGTATTGATTCAACATCAGACGGCATAATATCGACTATAACAAAAATAGTAGCTAGGGTGAAACGTCATTTTTAATAGTACGAGCAATAGTCCACACTTCAATATTTTGAACACCTATTTTTCGTAAAATTTTAGCTGCAACATTGACCGTATGCCCGGTGGTCAGCACATCGTCAATAAGCGCTATATGAGCAGGAATATCAGTGCTATTGATTTGAAAAGCCTCTTTCATATTATTTTTGCGTTCAGAAAAAGGTAATGAAGCTTGTGGTGGTGTATCTTTAATGCGCATTAGAATATCGTGACGAACGGGAATAGTAAGCTGTTTAGATAATTGCTTAGCTAGCTCTAATGATTGATTATAGCCGCGCTGCCGAAGCCGCCGTGGATGAAGCGGTATCGGAATTAATAGCTGTGGCAAGGCACGTTCTTTCAACTGCCCAGCCATTTGGGCAGCGAAAAACCGACTCAGCGCCAAGGTATCATGATATTTAAGATCTACAATTAATCTATCTATGGGCGAGTGATAGCGAAATAAACTAAAACTGGCATCTTGTTCAGGCGGTTTATTTAAACAATGACCGCATAAAGCAGTTTGCTGGAGTGGTGATGCACAACGCGGGCAAGAATGGCCTAATATAGGCAAGTGTTCACGGCACGCTTGGCATAGGCAGTCACTGCCAGAAGAGCTGCCGCACAGTAGACAAGGAATAGGCATCAATTTACTGTATAATTGCCCGAAACGATGAGCCAATGTTGATAATAAATCTGTTGAGTTCAAAATCTAATCCATTAAATTCAATGAAGTTATATCATGCCTGAAAATGTAATAAAAACCGACCAAATTATTCGTCATAACTGGAGCGTTGAAGAAGTCGAAGCGCTTTATGCCCTACCTTTTGCTGATTTGATGTATCGTGCTCAAACTTCTCACCGCGAGAATTTTGACCCTAATGCGGTGCAAGTGAGCACACTTTTAAGCATTAAAACAGGCGGTTGCGCTGAAGATTGTGGTTATTGCCCACAAAGTGTTCATCATGAACAGTCAGTAAAAGCCGAGCCTTTAATGCCACTTGATAAAGTGCTAGAAAATGCCACGCAAGCAAAAGAAGC
>CAYSGK010000083.1:0-6419 GCA_964430395.1 uncultured Methylophaga sp. | reverse complement strand
ACGGTTACTTTTTAAGTCGAGATGAGTAAATGGCAAGCCTACCTTGGTCAAAACAATTAGCTGAGAATTTAGCTGAACGTAAAGCCGTTGGACGTTATCGCCAACAGCGAACACGTATGGGTGCACAAGGCGTTGAAGTTGTCATCGATGGCCAAAAACGCCTGTCATTTTGTAGCAATGACTATCTTGGCCTTGCCAATCATCCGAATATCAAAAAAGCCTTTATTGCCGCCGCAGAACAAGAAGGTGTCGGTGCGGGCGCCGCCCATTTATTAACAGGCCATAGCCGATATCATCAGCAATTAGAAGAACAACTGGCTGAGTTTATGGGCACACAACGCGCCTTATTATTCTCATCGGGTTATCAAGCTAATATGGGCATTATCGACGGCCTAATGGTGCGTGGTGATGCCATTATTCAAGACAAGCTTAATCATGCTTCACTGCTCGATGGTGCACGGTTGAGTGATGCCGATTTATTGCGTTACCCACATGCTGATATATCACGCTTGCATAAACGTTTGCACAATGCGGCTATGGCAGAACATAAGCTTATAGTGACCGATGGCGTATTTAGTATGGATGGCGATATTGCGCCATTGCCGGAAATCATCACCGAAGCAAAACAACATAAAGCCGCCGTATTGCTAGATGATGCACATGGATTAGGCGTGCTGGGTGAGTACGGCCGAGGAACTGTTGAACATTACAATATCAATCAAGATGAGCTACCGATAGTGATGGGCACATTTGGCAAAGCCTTTGGCACGGCAGGCGCATTTGTTGCAGCAGATGAAGATGTGATCGAGACCTTAATTCAACAATCACGCACTTATGTTTATACCACCGCCCAACCGGCCGCTATTGCCGCCGCTACTTTAGCGAGTTTGAAATTGGTGCAAGAAGAACATTGGCGACGAGAAAAACTACACACATTAATTGCCCAATTTAGATTAGGTGCAAAACAATTAGGCCTGAACTTGATGGACTCGATGACTGCAATTCAGCCTGTGTTGATTGGTGATGACAAACAAGCAATAACAATCGGTAAGGCATTAGAAGAAAAGGGGCTATTAGTGGGTGTGATCAGACCGCCTACCGTACCAGAAGGCTCGGCACGTTTGCGTATTACTTTCTCGGCAAATCATACCGAACAACAAGTAAAACAGCTTTTAGATGCCTTGGCAGTGATATGCACGAACTAAATTTCGCATTCGGCATCCCCGCGAAGGCGGGGATCCATGGGCAGTTGCAATATTCACTATCGTTGGATTCCCGCATACGCGAGAATGACGGAGCGGGTAGAACCTATGCATATTAAAGTAATGGGGCAGGGCCCTGACTTGGTGATGTTACATGGCTGGAGCATGCACAGCGCCGTGTGGCACGACCTTGCAGAAGGCTTAGCTAAACACTTTACTTTGCACCTAGTTGATTTGCCCGGTCATGGTCAAAGTGAGTGGCAAGCTGATGCGTTAGAGCTCGATGTAGTGGTCAAAAATTTGGCAAATGAATTGCCTGAAACAGCCTACTGGCTGGGCTGGTCATTAGGCGGCCTAATTAGCATTGCCTTTGCCGATCGTTTTCCTAATCGTGTTAAAAAAATAATATTAATGTCAGCCACGCCGTGTTTTGTTCAAGTTACTGGTTGGTCTTGTGCCATGGATGCTTCGGTATTTAAAACTTTTGCCGATAATTTAGAGAGCGATCAAGCAACAACTTTGCAACGCTTTTTATTATTACAAGCACGCGGCTCGCAACAGAGTCGTGACACCATTCGACAATTGACGCAGCAATTAACAATTGAAAAACCGCCTGTGGCAGACGCATTGCAAGCAGGGCTGAAATTATTAATAGAAATTGATTTGAGAACGCAATTCTCTACATTACAATGTCCAATAAAAATGATTCTAGGTGATCGAGATACCTTGATTCCTACGCAAATGTTAGATGATGCAAAACAATTGAATCCTAAAGTAGAAATAGCTTTATTAGCAGGAGCAGGGCATGCCCCGTTTATTGCACAAGCAGCACAGTGCCAGCAAGAGATAGAAAAATTCATCAATGAGTAATCAGCAGCCTACTAAAAACTTAATTGCGCGATCATTTGGTCAAGCGGCGATGCATTATGATGATGTGGCCGTATTGCAGCGTCAAACAGGTGATGAATTACTAGATCGATTGTTATTAGTGACTTTGCAACCGAAAAGTATTTTAGATTTGGGTGTGGGAACAGGGCGAAATTTAAGTCTATTAGCCAAACGCTACCCCAAAGCACAATTAATGGCTGTTGATATCGCCACCGAGATGGTGAAACAAGCACGCATAAATTATCGCCAAGATGAAGGCCTAAAACGCTGGTTACCTAATTCAGCAAAACCACATTATCTTGTCGGTGATGCTGAAAATTTGCCTTTGGCAGATAATAGTGTCGATTTAGTGTTTGCTAACCTTGCCTTGCAGTGGTGCGATCCACGAACAAGTTTTGCTGAAATCCAACGTGTATTGCGGCCTGATGGTTTATTAATGTTCACTAGTTTGGGACCCGATACCTTGCATGAGTTACGTCAAGCATGGGCAAGTGTTGATGATTACCCGCATGTAAATATGTTTTATGATATGCACGATGTTGGCGAAGCAATGATGGAGGCAGGGCTTGCTGAGCCTGTTTTAGATACCGATCGTTATACGCTAACGTATGAAACTTCCATGGCCTTAATGAAAGATTTAAAAGTGCTGGGTGCAAGTAATGTGAACTCAGAGCGTCATCGAGGTTTAACAGGAAAACAGGCTCTAAAAACCGTAGCCGAAAGCTATGAACAGTTTCGCAATAACGGTTTATTACCAGCGACTTACGAAGTGGTTTATGGCCATGCGTGGGGTAGGCAAGCCAAACAACAAAATATCGAAGGCGAAGTGCGTATTTCTATCGATCAAATTCAAGGACGCAAGGTCTGATGAACGGTTTTTTTGTTACAGGCACAGATACCGAAGTAGGTAAAACACGGATAAGTGTTGCCCTAATTGCGTTATTACAACAGCAAGGCGGCATCATCGCCGGCATGAAACCGATTGCCAGTGGTTGTGAACGAACGGCACAAGGCCTACGCAATGATGATGCCTTGCAACTCAGCCAGCAAGCCAATATTGAATTGCCGTATGAACTTATTAACCCCTATGCCTTTGAACCTGCCATTGCCCCACATATTGCAGCACAGCAAGCGGGCATTGAAATTGATTTTAAAAAAATTGAAGAAAACTTCATACAAATCAAACAACAATCTGATGCTGTAGTGGTTGAAGGTGCTGGTGGCTGGTTAGTGCCACTGAATAAAACACAAACAATGGCAGATTTAGCGAGTGTATTCGATTTACCGATCATCTTAGTGGTGGGCATAAAATTAGGCTGTATAAACCACGCTTTGCTTACCGTCAAAGCAATTGAATCAACCGGCTTAAAATTACATGGCTGGGTTGCAAATCAACTAGTATCCAATCAACAAGCAGAAGAAATAATCAAAACACTACAACAAGGCATTGATGTACCTTGTTTAGGGTGTGTTCCGCAACTTGAAGCAGGAACATCAGCCAGCGAGTATATTCACTTTAGCTAGTTTGGCTTGTCTTTACTAGTGATCAACGCTAATTGACTTGTTATGTTCATAGTTTAACACTACAATGTGTATATATATTGAAAACTATACACAAGGGTGTTGTGATGAGAACAAACATTGTAATTGATGATAACTTAATGATTGATGTGCTTAAAATTACGGGGTTGAAAACAAAAAAAGATGCTGTTGAGCTGGGGCTTAAGACTTTGCTTGAATTAAAAAAGCAGGATGAGATTAAGCAGTTTAAAGGAAAGCTAACATGGGATGATGATTTGGATAGAATGAGAACTGATTAGTGATTATGGTAGATTCAAGCGTCTGGATTGACTATTTCAACGGCAAAGAATGCTCAGAAGTAATTTATTTGGATGCTATTTTGGGCGTAAAACCAATCGTGATTGGCGATACTATTCTGACAGAAGTTCTCCAAGGCTTCAAAGGTGATAAAGAATACACAATAGCAAAACAATTATTAACTGCCATCCCCATACTTCAGCTATCAAACAAAACTCTTGCGGTTAAAAGTGCTGACAATTATCGTGCGCTTAGAAAAAGAGGTGTTACAGTAAGAAAAACTATTGATACGATTATTGCCACATACTGCATTGAACAGAATATTCAGCTTTTATTTTCTGATAGAGATTTCTTACCATTTGTTGAGTTTTTGGGCTTAAAGCCAGCTATTTGAGCATAAGGCCTTGCTTAGGCCGTGTTCCAGTGCTAAAAACAAAAGAGTGTGCAGCTAGTTATTTAAAATTAAACTAAGCTGAACTATAGACTGTTTTTTTAGGTCATATTTTTATTCAGCATTGAGAATAATGGGATGATTTTTATGAATATCAAAATGATGTTAATGGCTTTGAGTATTGTTATTTTAACAAGTTCTTGTACAGCTATTGGCCCAACTATTCGAACTAATGTAAATCAATCTACCGATTTTAGTCAGTATAAAACGTTTGGGTTTCTTCAACAATTAGATACAGACTATAGCTATGAATCTTTAGTGAGCCAGTATTTAAAAGATGCTACGAAAAAAGAAATGGTCAAGCAAGGCTATGTTTTTACGGATAAAAATCCTGATTTTTTAATAAATTTCCATAGTAATATAGAAGATAAACAGCGTATTTATCAAGTGCCGGCATCTTATAATAGATCGTATTATAGCTACCGTGGAAGGACTTATTATGACACATGGGATGGCTATGAAACGTATGTTGAGAACTATACGGAAGGTACATTAAATATTGATATCGTTGACCGAAAGCAGAATAAGATGGTGTGGGAAGGAATTGCGATAGGACGATTAAGTGAGCAAGATCTGAATGATTTGCAACCTGCCCTGCAAAAAACCGTGGTAGAAATATTTAGCAAATTTCCCTTGTAAAGAGTCAGGGGAAAATAACAGGATCACTCTCCTTTTGCCATGGTGGGTATTTTTTCATCACACGGATAAAGAGTGGACTGCTAATAAAGGTATTTAGCCAATTTTGTAAATTTGGATAAGGTGTTTGCTCAAACCAATTTATATCAACAAATGCAAATTGGCGGATAAAAGGAAAAAGTGCAATATCAGTGAGTGTAATACTTTGGCTAGATAAATAGCGTGTTTTTATCAAGCATTGTTCAAGTCTAAATAATGTCTTTTCGCCTTGTTGTCGAAAAAATTGTTCAGACTGTTTTGGGTAACGGTCTGCATATTTATAACGATCGAGCCAATGTTTAAAGTCGCCATCATTATTTGTAATCAGATCATGGTCAATAATAGCTAGCCAATTCTCGGGATCAGATTGTTGCAATGCCCAGTGCATAATATCTAGGCTTTCATCAATAATAGTGCCTTCGTTGGTTTGCAAAACGGGCACGGTGGCTTTGGGGGATAGTTCTAACAGTGCTTGGGGTTTATCACGCAATACCACTTCACGCAGTTCGACTTTGATACCACTGACCGCGATAGCCATGCGAGCACGCATGGCATAAGGGCAACGGCGAAAGCTATATAGGATATTACTACTCATCGTATTCATCTTTTCCATCATATTTGTGAGTGTTCAATTTGTACAAAATCGACAGAGTTTTACAACAAAGTCCGTCATCCCCGTGAAAACGGGGATCCAACGATAGTGGCTAGTTCCACTGCCCATGGATCCCCGCTTAAAGCATGCGGGGATGACGATGTTATTTAGGAAGAAAGAGGCATCTCCAGCAATGGAGTATTTTATATATTTAATACTGCACACGAACGGTATAGTTTAATGTTTTACTACTTTCAGCTGGCACGGTGATATGCCATTCTGCTGTGCCAGAAGCTACTTTTTTATGGGGCTGGCTTTCTTTTATCATTTTCCATTCACCGGGAACAGGTTCACGGACGGTGATGGTAACAGGTTCAGATTTAGCATTTTTTAGTTTAATTTCATAACTGCTTTCGAAGGCGACATTATGTGGTTTATTGTGAGGCACTTTTCTGAAGTTGGTTTGTTTCATATCTGCGGTTACGTCAAATGCATCACCTAGTTTTAGGCGAATATCTTCATTCTTTGGCGTATGGTCAATACGATCTTCTCCAACAAATTGGGCATTGCCTTTAGAATCGTTTTTATACACCCGCACAATGCCTTTTGGAATCGGCAACCCTAATTGTGCTTTTTCAGTATTTTTAAATTCAACAAATACACCTACTTTCATTTTCTGACCAATTTGGCCATAACTGCTACTGTAGTAATAGTTATTACCTTGTAGCAAGAATTGTTTTGTAACAGGTACGGAACTGGCAGAAAGTAGAGCAACTTGTTTGGTTTGTTTGTC
>CAYSGK010000082.1:0-8965 GCA_964430395.1 uncultured Methylophaga sp. | reverse complement strand
GTGGGTGAGAGTAGCACTAGGCCTTGAGTATAATGGAACACACTATGCTGGTTGGCAAATTCAGCCCACACAACCTACAGTCCAAGCCAGTATAGAGACAGCATTAAGTAAGGTAGCAAATGAAGCTATCAAAACGGTAGCTGCAGGGCGAACAGATTCCGGTGTTCATGCTTTACAGCAAGTCGTTCATTTTGATACCCATGCGAAGCGCAGTGAACGTGGCTGGATTTTAGGCTTAAATTCTAATTTGCCTGATGATATCAATGTAGTCTGGGCTAGATCTGTAGATGATGAGTTCAGCGCACGCTTCTCTGCCCTAAATCGAAGTTATAGATATTTAATCTACAACCGTGTAGGTCGCTCATCTCTGCAACATAATCGTATGTGGTGGCTATTTGCTCCTTTAGATGAACAAAAGATGCAAGCGGCGGCAGACTTATTGATAGGGTATCACGATTTTTCTGCTTTTCGCGCGAAGCTTTGTCAAGCGCACAGCCCTTTCAAGACCGTGGAAAAAATAACTGTCACGCGGCACGATAATTGTATCGCAATAGATGTGACAGCAAGGTCATTTTTACATCATATGGTGCGCAATATCGTCGGTGTTTTAGTACCTATTGGTCAAGGTGATAAGCCTGTATCGTGGGCAAAAGAGGTACTTGAAAGTCAAAAACGTTCTCAAGGTGGAATAACAGCAGCTCCGCAAGGTCTTTATTTTATTAATGTAGATTATCCCAAAAAATATGATCTACCAAAGCTGTCAGCTTTTCCCGTGGTCTGGTAAAATGTAGCTTTAATTCTCAGATAAGATTAATGAGAACACGGGTTAAAATTTGTGGAATCACTCGACGCCAAGATGCTGAATTTGCAGTTGAAATGGGTGCTGATGCTTTAGGTTTGGTGTTTTATGAACCTAGCCCACGAGCAGTAACGATTGCGCAGGCACATGAAATTATTGTAGCTTTACCTCCTTTTGTCAGTATTGTTGCGCTGTTTGTTGATGCCAAGGCTGACTATGTGAAGGCATGTATGGCGGCATTACCTATTAATATTTTGCAATTTCACGGCAATGAATCTGTAGAATACTGTGAACAGTTTAATTATCCTTATATGAAAGCATTAAGAATGCGAGATGGCTTTGATTTGAAAGAGGCTACACGTCAATATAAATCAGCTTCTGCATTGTTATTAGACAGCTATCAGCCGGGCGTACCCGGAGGTACAGGTCAAGTATTTGATTGGTCTTTAGTTAGTAATATTAATTTGCCGGTTATTCTTGCGGGTGGATTAAATGCTGACAATGTAGCCCAGGCAATAAAACAAGTAGAGCCTTATGCGGTTGATGTCAGTGGCGGAGTTGAATTGTCTAAGGGAATAAAAGCTCAAGATAAGGTGAGAAAATTTATGCAAGAGGTAGTAAATGTCTGAAAAGAGTGATAATTATTACGATAACTATCCGGATGATAAAGGTCATTTTGGCAACTATGGTGGTCGTTTTGTAGGTGAAACGCTGATGGATGCCATCTATTCGCTAGAAGAAGCGTATAACCGCTATAAAAATGATCCTGAATTTCAAGCAGAGTTGGATAAGGATTTGGCAGATTACGTTGGACGACCTTCACCGCTTTATCATGCAGAAAACTTGAGCAAGAAATTAGGCGGCGCTCAGATTTATCTTAAACGTGAAGATTTAAACCATACTGGTGCACATAAAGTAAACAATACCATTGGCCAAGCGCTTTTGGCTAAACGCATGGGTAAAACACGAATTATTGCAGAAACGGGCGCAGGTCAGCATGGTGTGGCAACAGCAACAGTGGCGGCACGTTTAGGCATTGAATGTGTAGTTTATATGGGCGCAGAAGATGTGCAACGCCAAGCACAAAATGTATACCGTATGAAGTTATTAGGTGCTGAAGTCATACCTGTTGAGTCAGGTTCACGTACGCTAAAAGATGCACTTAATGAAGCCTTACGAGATTGGGTAACCAATGTTGATAATACATTTTATATTATTGGAACCGTTGCAGGCCCGCACCCTTATCCTGAAATGGTGAGGGATTTCCAAACAATTATTGGCCGAGAAGCGCGTAATCAGATTATGAAATCTGCGGGAAAATTACCCGATGCACTTATAGCCTGCATTGGTGGAGGTTCAAATGCTATTGGTTTATTCCATCCTTTTATCGGCGATGAAAGTGTTAAAATGTATGGCGTGGAAGGCGGGGGACATGGTATTGAAACAGGTGAGCATGCCGCACCATTATGCGCAGGTTCCCCAGGTGTATTACATGGTAACCGTACTTACCTAATGCAAGATGGAAATGGTCAGATAATTGAAACACATTCTGTTTCAGCCGGCTTAGATTATCCCGGTGTCGGCCCTGAGCATGCTTTATTAAAAGATATTGGTCGTGCTGACTATGTATCTGTTACTGATGATGAGGCGTTGCAAGCATTTCATGATTTGACACGTATAGAAGGCATTATTCCCGCTCTAGAATCAAGCCATGCATTGGCTTATGCCACTAAATTAGCAGCTACGATGACAACAGAGCAGATATTACTGGTTAACCTATCTGGGCGGGGTGATAAAGATATGCATACTGTTGCAGCATTAGCTGGATTAAATTTTGAGGATCAAAAGTGAGTCGAATTAGTCAATGTTTTGAAAAGTTAAAGCTTGATGGGCAAACGGCTTTAATTTCTTATATTACGGCTGGTGATCCCGAGCCGTGGGTTACTGTTCCTATGCTACATGCGCTTGTTGATGCGGGTGCAGATATCTTAGAGTTAGGAGTACCATTTTCTGATCCAATGTCTGATGGTCCTGTTATTCAAAAAGCCTGTGAACGTGCATTAAAGAATAATGTATCCATTCACAATGTTTTAGATATGGTGCGTCAGTTTAGAGAAAGAGATACAACGACACCGATTGTACTGATGGGCTATGCTAATCCTCTTGAAGTTATGGGGTATGAAGCTTTTGCTCAAAAAGCTCAACAAGCAGGTGTCGATGGAGTGCTAACAGTAGATCTTCCGCCAGAAGAATCAGAACAATTTTTGCCGATAATGAACCGGTACGAGATTGATACAATTTTTTTGGTTGCACCAACAACAACAGCAGAGCGCATGGCTTATATCGCGGTTCATGCTAAAGGTTTTATTTACTATGTTTCAATTAAAGGGGTTACGGGTTCATCTGTTTTAAATATTGCCGATGTTGAAATGAAAACTCAGCAATTAAGAGAGTTCACAGATCTACCCATTGGTGTGGGATTTGGTATTCGTGATGGTCAATCTGCTGCTGAGGTATCAGAAATTGCCGATGCTGTTGTGGTTGGAAGTACCTTAGTGAGTTGTAGTGAAGAGCATGCAGAAAACCCCGAAGTATTACCTGCAGCTGTTGCTGCAATACTAGCCGAAATGCGCCATGCCATTAATGCCAGTAATATGGTTTAATTTTAAATAGGTGACAAAAATGAGTTGGTTTGAAAAATTAATTCCGTCAAAAATTCGCACTACAGCACGCAGTAAATCAGTACCAGAAGGGGTTTGGTGCAAATGCCCAGCATGTGATAGTGTGCTCTACCGCGCGGAATTAGAACGTAATTTACATGTTTGCCCTAAATGTGACCATCATCAACGAATCAATGCGAGAACACGTTTAGAAAGCTTTTTAGATGAAGATGGTCGTACGGAAATTGCAGTGAATGTTAAACCTGTGGATACATTAAAATTTAAAGACAGCAAAAAATATAAAGATCGTATTACACAGGCTCAAAAGAAAACAGGTGAGAATGATGCACTTCTAGCAATGGAAGGGACGATCAATGATTTGCCAGTGGTTGCAGTAGCATTCGATTTCACTTTTATGGGGGGCTCGATGGGAGCTGTAGTAGGTGAGAAATTTGTTCGTGCTGCACACATAGCATTAGAAAAGAGACTACCACTTATCTGTTTTTCGGCAAGTGGTGGTGCGCGAATGCAAGAAGGTCTATTTTCATTAATGCAAATGGCTAAAACGAGTGCTGTTCTCACCCAACTTAATCAGGCTAGTATTCCATTTGTTTCAGTGTTGACCGATCCAACAATGGGCGGTGTATCAGCAAGTTTGGCTATGTTAGGCGATATTAATGTAGCGGAACCAAAAGCATTAATTGGCTTTGCTGGCCCTCGAGTTATTGAGCAAACTGTACGCGAAACATTGCCTGAAGGTTTTCAGAGGAGTGAATTTTTACTAGAACATGGTGCTGTAGATATGATTGTAGATCGTCGAGATATGCGGGATCGCTTATCAAGTATATTATCGATGCTGCAAAAGCACGCGGCTGCTTGATCCGTGTTTCCTTAAGGCAGATAAATGCGATTTGAAACCTTGCCTGAGTGGTTACAATGGCAAGAACAGCTTCATTTTACAAAAGTAGATCCAGGTCTTGCTCGAATCGGGCAGGTGTGGAGTCATTTAGCTGAAAGTTCAACCTTGCCTTTTACAGTTGTTACCGTTGCAGGAACAAATGGTAAAGGTTCATCGGTTGCTATGCTGGCATCAATTCTATGCGAAGCAGGCTATAAGGTGGGCACATATACATCACCGCACTTACTCGAATATAACGAGCGCATATGTATTAATAATAGCCCCGCTAGTGATGAACAAATTTGTCATTCTTTTGATCGAATTGATGTTGCCCGTGATGAAATTTCTCTAACATATTTTGAATTTGCTACTTTGGCAGCTATTGATATTTTTTGTGAACAGAAAATAGATATTGCTATATTAGAGGTAGGCATGGGGGGACGGTTGGATGCTACAAACTTATTTGACTGTGATATTGCACTAATAACGCCCATTGGTTTAGATCATACTACTTGGTTAGGGACGAGTCGTGAACAAATCGGTGTTGAAAAAGCGGGTATTATTCGTAAAAAAAGACCTGTTGTTTGCTCAGAATTATGCCCGCCTCAAAGTATATTGAACTATGCAGAGTCATTACAAGCGCCAGTTTATCAGGCAGGAAAAGAGTTTGAATTTGTAGTCGAAGGTGATCATTGGTGCTGGCAAAGCCATAACAATAAGCTGAATAATTTAGCCTTGCCTGCATTACTTGGAACATATCAACTTCAAAATGCTAGTGCCGTATTACAGCTTATTGAGTTGTTAATTGATGTTCATAATTATGCTATATCAAAAGCACAGATTTCATCAGGATTAGCATCAGTAAAACTGGCAGGGCGTTTTCAACGAATAGCAGGTGATATCGAGCAGATCTTTGATGTTACACATAATCAACAAGGTGCCCAGAACCTAGCCAAATTATTGACTGAAATACCGTGCAAAGGTCGAACTATCGCTGTCTTAGCCATGTTAAAAGATAAAGATCCAACTGCTGTTATTAAAGAACTACAATCGTCGATTGATGCGTGGTATATTGCCTCTTTAGAAGGAAGTAGGGGAATGACGGGCATAGCGTTAGCTACGGTGCTATCAGAGACTATACCTCAGTCTAAAATCATACAAAACGAGCAAGTTGTCGACGCCTATCAACAGGCATTAAAAGATGCCTCAAAGGGTGATCGGATACTTGTTTTTGGATCATTTTTAACTGTTGAAGCCGTTATGAAATCACGTCTTGTATAAAAATATTCTTCAGCATCTTAATTAACCTAATGGAATGGTCAGCCCACCCCTTTAAACGGCATCAATGTGCCATGATGTGACATGTTAACCCACATCAAACTAGGAGTAAGACCAACCATTCCATTAGGTTATTTAGCGCTAATCGTACATTTTTTCAATATCTGCTTGATGATGATCGATGACTTTAGGACGTTTAATTTTCATTGTTGGTGTCATTAAAGCATTTTCTACTGTCCATGCTTCTAATGTCAGACTAACGCGCCGAATTCTGGCATAGGCTGGAAAGTCATGCAACAATTCACGTAGACGCTTGATAATGCTGTTGTGTAATGCTTTATTATTTAGACTATCATGATCAAATCCATCTAGTTCATGTTCTTTTGCTAAAGCAAACCAAAGATCAGAATTGAGCACTAATAATGCAACTAGATAAGATTCACCTTCACCAAGCACTAGCGCTTGCTCAAAGATAGGATCCAAAATAATGGCAGATTCAATATCACCAGGTGGTACTTTTTCACCGTTACTCAGTACCAGAATATCTTTTATGCGGCCAGTGATATGAATATGACCATCATCATCAATACGCGCTTGATCGCCAGTATGTAACCAGCCTTGTGCATCAATCGTTTGTGCGGTTGCTTTATGATTATTCCAGTAGCCGAGCATATTGCCGGGACCTCGCACTAATAATTCATCATTATTACCAATCATTACTGCAACGCCAGGAATAGGGCGGCCTACACTGGCAGGGATATTATTATTAGGAGAGTTAACGCTGATAACTGGGCTGGTTTCGGTTAGACCATAACCTTGTAGTAAACAGAGATCCAAGCCAATAAAGAGCTTTGCAACTTGCTCTGGCAATGCTGCACCACCGCTCACAATAACACGCATATTGCCACCAAAACGCTCTTTCACTTTCGATGCCACGGCTTTATCTAAAAGAGGCCATGAGAGAAAGCTTGGATGCCACCAGCCTCTACCTTGCTTATATTGGAATCTCGACCAACCGACTTTAGAGGTTGTTTTAAACAGGCCTTTAGCAATGACGGATTTATCAGAAATCTGATTTTGTAAACGAGTATAAATTCGCTCAAATATCCGAGGTACAGCAATCATAATACTAGGTTTCACTGAAGCCATATCATCAGCAAGTTGAGGAATGCCACGAGCGTAGGCGACTTTTGAACCCGCCATCATTGGCAAATAATAGCCTGCAGTACGTTCTAATGTGTGTGAAAGAGGTAAAAACGATAGAAAAATATCACTTGGCAATATATCCATAAACTGCAAAGCACCTGACGCAACGGAAAGCATATTATGGTGACTTAACATCACACCTTTAGGTCGACCGGTTGTACCAGAGGTATAAATAATAGAAGCTAAGTTTTGAGGTACGGTATCCCACTCGCGGATAACGCCCCAATTTTCTGGTAACCAATGCTCTGCATACATAGCAGGGGCGGATAATTCAGTCTCTTCAACATTGCGTATTACAACACGTTTGAGGTTATGCTCTTCGGTAATAGAAGGAGTTAGTCGTTTCCACTGCGCTGCAGTTTGCAAAAATAGTAACTTAACATCAGCATCTTGCAGAATATAAGCTACATTATCTGGACGATCATCAGGATAAAGAGGCACAACAATAAGGCCTAAGCCCATAGCCGCTTGATCAAAAAACACCCATTCTTTACAATTCTTTAGGTTGATTGCAACTCGGTCACCGGACTCTAGCCCTTCTTTTTCCAATGCATCCTGCCAGCGTGCTACTTGTGTCGCGACTTCTTCCCATGTAATGTCATACCATGATTTATCATTAGTTGAATAATTATGATAAGCCGCATGGTGTGGGCTACGTTTTAATCGTTCAAGAAACAGACCGTATAATGTGCCAGCTTGTTCTAGTGGGATAACGTCAGTAGAAACACTCGCCATAGTAGTTATTCTTTATTTAAATTTTAGAGGAATAACCAACGCATTTGAACGCCTAAGATATCTACACTGGCATCAAAATCACCCTTTAAGACATATCCTGATGAATTTACATCATTAATTTTAGGATCACTTACAAAAATGTGGGTATAACCCGCATCAACTGACATATGATCTGAATATTTATAACTAGAGCCTAGTGCTACCCATTTACGATCTTCACCGGGTATACGAGGCGTTCTATATTTATCAGAAATAGGGCTTTCATCATAAGCAATACCGCCTCGGAACGTCCACTTGTCATTATGAATATAAGTTAAACCAATACCATATCGCATAACGTTATGCCAATTTTCAGCTTTAGAAGTATTTAGGTGACTACCTGGGTTGGGAGAAGATATAGTGAGATCCTTAAATCGTTCCCAGCGCGTCCAAGTGGCATCAGCAGAAATAGACCACTGATTATTCAGCTGGTGATTAATAGCAAAAGAAAGTGTTTCAGGTAGAGTAACATCGCCGGAAATGGCCGCTTTTTTGAAACCGCCATCAAAAGCTGCAAGTCCTTGAACAGATGGGTCTGATGGGATATTGAACTTACCTTTCCCTGTTAAGTGGTGAGATATTTTTGAACGATAAGCTAAAGCAAGGCGTGTAGCGTCAGTCGCCTGAAAGATTAAACCAAGGTTAAATCCCCAACTCCAATCATCAGCACTGAACTTGGCTTTGCCATCAAATCCCTGAGGAATCGCACAGCCAGCAACTGCATTAGCGGCACAAGCAGCTCCAAAATCAACAGCTTGGGTAAGATTTAGATCGATGTATTGCAAGTCGACGCCAAAACCAAGGGATAAGCGATCTGTTGCTTTAAAGCCCAATGAAGGATTGATATTGATTGTTTTCAAATCAGATTTTAAGGCATGATAACGTCCAACCCAGCTATCTGAATAATCGGTAACAAGACCAAAAGGTGCATTCACACCCAGCCCGAAAACCATATCATTATTAATTCGGTGAGCATAATAGAAGTTAGGAACAGCGGCCAGTTTACCACCATCATCTTCACGCCCTTTTAAAGTACCACCTAGAAGTGGAGGAACAGTAGAACCTTTATTATTAAAATCACTTTGCGGATTAATAAGACTCACACCGACAACAAGTTCTGAACCGGATAAATAAGTCAGACCAGCAGGGTTAAAAAATATGGTGCTTGCATCTTCGGCAACAGCCGCTTGTCCAGCGAATGCACGCCCTAAGCCAGTGACACTTTGCTCGGCAACGGCAAAACCAGCACCATAGCTCATAGTGCTAAATGCAGATGCCAATAGTAAGGCACTAATTTTTAAAGTTTTATGCTGAACCATCTTATTTCCCTTTATCATGTTTGTCATAAAA
>CAYSGK010000081.1:0-9096 GCA_964430395.1 uncultured Methylophaga sp. | reverse complement strand
GCCGATAATAAAAGTATAAATTTTTTCATAACATCTTCCTCATTAAGAAAATGCAACCCAGCCATCTTTTAATTTCAAAAGACCTGTGGCTTTCCGTCACTTGGTTTACACCAAGGTTGGCCATAAATTTAAAAATGCAAAATTGCATAATCATTACACCATAAATATTGAGATTCAATAACCCCTAAAATAGGGGGTAAAGCTATATAAATAAGGCTTTTACAAGGGTTACTCCGATCTTGTTATTTTGTCTATTGTACTTTGGTACTAGTACTTTGCTTTCAAAGTGAGAATGTCATTGACCAAACAAACTCTAAATCTATATAATACCGCCTTCGAACTAAAAACTCAGTAGTTAATAGGCTTGTAAACTTGCATAAGATTACGGTATAATGCCAAATTCAATTGAAGAAAAGAAAGACAACTCTAAAGGTGCTTTGTGGATCTTAATTGGGGTCGGAACGCAACTCAGTGCTATGGTCATATCAGGGTTTATCATAGGGTTTGGGGCCGATGTTTTTTTTGATAGCAAACCACTCTTTATGATTGCCTTAGGCGTTTTGGGTTTTGTTGGCGGCCTTATGAAAATATATCAATTGCTGAGTAAAATAGGTTGAACGAAACTAAAGCAAATGGGATCGGAGAAAGTGCCAACAAGGTAAAAATTATCCAAGTAGCAATAATCGTTATTGTTGCAGTGGTGTTTTTCTTCTTGCTAGGACAATGGTATTCATTGTCAGCGCTTTTCGGAGGCGGCGTAGCATTAACATACACGCTATTGTTGGGGTGGAATGTTAGTTTTGCTGCATCTAAAGAAGGTTATGAGCAGCAAGCTCTTTATTTGGGTGCGGTGGTTAGATTTATAATTGTTACACTATTGTTGATTGTGGGTTTAGGCTTGATAAAGTTTAATGCCATGGCAGCGGTAATAAGTTTTTGTTTGGCGCAGATTGCCTATGTTATTTCACTAGGAATCTCAGTTTTAAATAAGAAAAAAGAAGAATAATTGGTTTTCGGAGCAAGCTATTGTTGCGGAAATATAGATAAATTTTATTGGATAGCGATATAAATGAGTTCTGCGGAATCTGGCGGCGGTAGCGTCGAGTATATACAGCATCACTTAACCAATCTTTGCTGGGGTGAATGTAATCCTGAAACAGGTGCTGATGCGGGTTTTTGGGCATGGCATCTTGATAGTCTTGCTATCAGTATCGCCTTGGGCGTTTTGATTGTTTTTGCTGGCTGGAGATTAGGCAAAAATTTAAGCGCGGATACACCAGGAAAATTTCAGAACTTTGTTGAATCTATTGTCGAATTTGTTGATCAGTCGGTGAAAGATACCTTCCCCGGGCATAACCCTATGATCGCCCCCCTGGCATTGACGATATTTGTCTGGGTTTGGTTAATGAACTTTATGGATATGATTCCTGTTGATTTGTTGCCAATGATTGCTGGCTGGTTTGGGGTTCACCATCTTAAGGCTGTGCCGACAACGGATCTCAATGTTACCTTTGCCATGTCATTGACGGTATTTGCATTGATTGTTTTTTACAGCATTAAGGTGAAAGGACCTATTGGTTATTTAAAAATGTTCCTTTTCCATCCTTTTGGCAAGTTCTTGGTGCCGGTTAATGTTGTGATGACCCTAATAGAAGAGTTGGCTAAACCATTGAGTTTAGGGCTTCGTTTATTTGGAAATTTATTTGCAGGTGAGTTGGTGTTTTTATTAATTGCCATCATCGGCGGATCGGCGGCAATTTTATTGCCGATGCAAATAGGGTTGGGTTTAGGCTGGTTGATATTCCATTTACTGGTAATAACACTGCAAGCCTTTATTTTTATGGTGTTAACAATAGTTTATCTCGGTATGGCTCATGCTGAAGATCATTAATTTTAATTTTATTTTTCAAAGAGGAAACAAAAAATGACGGCTGAAATGATAGCAATGATTTATTCTTACACAGCAGTAGGTGTAGGTGTGATTCTGGCAGCAGCGGGTTTAGGTTCAGCTATTGGCTGGGGTTTGATTTGTGCTAAAACGTTAGAAGGGATTGCACGTCAACCTGAAATGCGTCCACAGTTAATGACAAATATGTTTATATTTGCCGGTTTGATGGAATCATTTCCATTCATTATCTTAGCATTTGCAATGTGGTTTTTATTCGCAAACCCATTTGTTGGTGCACTTGCAACAGCAATATCTACACTCTAAACTTTTTGTGCGGGAGAGATAAACCGTGAATATTACAGTATCGCTATTTGGGCAGATTGTTGCTTTTATCCTGTTGATTTGGTTTGTAAATAAAGTTTTATGGCACCCATTGTCAACGATGATGGAAGACAGACGCAAACGCATTGCAGAAGGTCTTGCAGCAGGTGAGCGAGGAAGGCATGAGCAGGAACTAGCGGAAAAACGCGCTCAGCAAGTTATCCATGAAGCGAAAGAGCAAGCAAACGAAATTATTTTGCAAGCACAACGTCGTGGGAATGAAATTGTTGATGAGTCAAAAGATAGTGCTCGGGTTGAAGGTGAACGTATTTTGATATCTGCACAAGCAGAGATTGAACAAGAAGCAAACCGTGTAAAAGATGAGCTTCGCTCACAAGTGGGCACGATCGCAATGGCAGGTGCGGCAAAAATTCTTGACCGTGAAATTGACAAGAAGGCACACACTGATTTGTTAAAAGAATTGGTTAGCCAGATCTAGGGGGGTATATTTAGAATGGCTGAAGCAATTACTATCGCTCGTCCTTATGCTTATGCAGCGTTTGCAATTGCAAATGAAAAGGGCAAGTTAAAAGCCTGGTCAAATGTGCTAGAAGTATTAGCATACTGTACATCAGAATCAACCGTGCAATCTATTATTAGCAATCCAGCAGTTAGTGATGAGCAGGTGGTGACACTGTTAGTTGATGTTTCTGGAAAAAAGCTAATGTTTAAAGATGCACATAATTTTCTGGAAATATTGGCAGAAAATAACCGTTTATCGATGTTAGCTGAAATCGCAGTAATTTTTGAAGAGTTACGTGAACAAGCAGAACAAACAATGACGGCTGATGTGACCACGGCATTGAAATTAACAGTAAAACAAGAAAAAGACATCTCAGCCGCGTTGAAAAAACGTTTAGGTCGTGATGTCACCCTAAATGCAAGCGTTGATAAAAGCTTGTTGGGTGGGGCAATTATTCGAGCAGGCGATCTGATTATTGATGGATCTGCCTTGGGAAAACTGAACAGACTAGCTAATGCCATCGGCTAAAAGCTTGTTATAGAGGAAACAAAGATGCAACTGAATTCAGCAGAAATCAGTGACCTGATCAAAAAGCGAATTGAAAGCTTTGATGGGGCAACTGAAGCACGAACAGAAGGTACTGTTGTCGGTATAACGGACGGTATTATTCGTGTTCATGGTTTAGCCGATGCGATGGCAGGGGAGATGCTTGAATTCCCTGGCAATACTTATGGTATGGCGCTTAACTTGGAGCGCGACTCTGTTGGTGCTGTAGTATTAGGTGCTTACCAGCACATCACAGAAGGCGATAGTGTTAAGTGTACAGGCCGTATTTTAGAGGTGCCTGTTGGTGAAGGGCTTTTAGGTCGTGTTGTTGATCCTTTAGGTCAACCCATTGATGGCAAAGGAGAAATCAAGTCTTCAAGTTCATCACCTATCGAAAAAGTAGCACCAGGTGTTATCTCTCGTCAATCAGTTGATCAACCGCTTCAAACAGGTTTGAAATCTGTCGATGCGATGATTCCAATTGGTCGTGGTCAGCGTGAGTTGATTATTGGAGATAGGCAAACAGGTAAGACGGCGATTGCTGTTGATGCCATCATCAATCAAAAAGGCACAGGCGTTAAATGTGTTTATGTTGCGATTGGTCAAAAAGCATCTTCTATTGCGAACGTTGTTCGTAAGTTAGAAGAACATGGTGCCTTAGAATATACAACTATCGTGGCTGCTTCCGCATCAGATGCGGCGGCATTACAGTTTATTGCGCCTTATGCTGGCTGTACCATGGGTGAATATTACCGTGATAAAGGTGAAGATGCCTTAATCATTTATGATGACTTGACTAAACAAGCTTGGGCTTACCGCCAAGTATCTTTATTATTACGTCGTCCACCAGGTCGTGAAGCCTACCCTGGTGATGTTTTTTACATTCATTCTCGCTTACTAGAGCGTGCATCACGTGTAAGTGCTGACTATGTAGAAAAAATAACGGATGGCAAAGTAAAAGGTCAAACAGGTTCATTAACGGCATTACCTATCATTGAAACACAAGCCGGTGACGTATCTGCATTCGTGCCAACCAACGTAATTTCAATTACTGATGGTCAGATCTTCTTAGAAACAGATTTATTTAACTCAGGTATTCGCCCTGCGATTAACGCTGGTTTATCAGTATCACGAGTAGGTGGTGCGGCACAAACTAAGATCGTTAAGAAATTAGGTGGTGGTACGCGTCTTGATTTAGCTCAATATCGTGAATTGGCGGCATTTGCTCAGTTCGCATCTGATTTAGATGAAGCAACACGCAACCAAATTCAACGCGGTCAACGTGTAACAGAGTTAATGAAACAACCACAATATCAGCCGTTATCAATTGCTGAAATGTCGGTTTCATTGTTCGCAGCGAATGAAGGTTTCATAGATGATGTTGACGTTGAGAAAGTAGGTGATTTCGAAGCGGCATTATTGTCAAATATGAAGTCGGAGCATGCTGAATTGATGGATAAGGTTAATTCAACAGGTGGTTTTGATAAAGATATTTCAAGTGCAATGACATCTGCGATTGAAGATTTCAAAGCAACGGGCAGTTGGTAATCGGAGCGTAAGCAATGGCAAGCGGTAAAGAGATACGGACTCAAATAGCAAGCATTAAAAGCACGCAAAAGATCACGCGGGCGATGGAGATGGTTGCGGCGAGTAAAATGCGTAAAGCTCAAGAACGCATGGCGGCAACTCGGCCTTATTCAGATAAAATTCATCAGATTGTGCAACATTTAGCCTATGCGCACTCTGAATATAAACATGTTTATTTGCAAGACCGTGCAGAACAAAAACGTGTTGGTTATATTATTATTTCATCTGATCGCGGATTATGTGGTGGTTTGAATAATAATTTATTCAAAACGGTACTAAAAGATATTGCAGAGAAAAAAGATAAGGGTCTAGAAGTCGATGTCTGTACCATCGGTCAAAAGGCATCAGGGTTTTTCAGCCGTTTACCGGTTAATCATGCCGGGCAAGCCGTGCAATTAGGTGACACGCCACACCCTCATGAATTGATAGGTGCAGTTAAGATCATGTTGGATGCTTATGAAGAAGGACAAGTTGACAGTTTGTATCTTGTGTATAACGAGTTTGTGAACACCATGACTCAAGAAAATAAGATAGTGAAACTATTGCCAGCCAAGCCAGAACAGCCTAATGAAGAGCTATCTCACCATTGGGACTACATTTATGAGCCTGAAGCAAAAGATGTGCTAGATGATCTATTAGTGAGATACATTGAATCGCTAGTATACCAAAGTGTGGTTGAAAATATTGCCTGTGAACAGGCATCACGGATGGTTGCAATGAAAAGCGCATCGGATAATGCGGGTGATATTATTGATGATCTACAATTAGTTTACAACAAAGCACGCCAAGCGGCGATTACGCAAGAAATATCAGAAATTGTTGCCGGTGCAGCTGCGGTATAAAGAAAATAACAGGCTGTAAAGCCTAAAACGTATAGTAAAGAGGATTAAGATGAGCTCTGGAAAGATTGTACAAATTATCGGTGCCGTTGTTGATGTGGAATTCCCACGCGATAGCCTGCCAAAAGTATATGACGCGTTAACAGTTGAAGAAGCTGGCCTTACGCTTGAAGTGCAACAACAACTAGGTGATGGTGTTGTTCGTGCA
Source organism: uncultured Methylophaga sp. (assembly GCA_964430395.1). Lineage (GTDB taxonomy): Bacteria > Pseudomonadota > Gammaproteobacteria > Nitrosococcales > Methylophagaceae. The sequence goes on along the minus strand of CAYSGK010000081.1, from coordinate 3,184 downwards.
ATTGCAATGGGTGTCACTGACGGTCTAAAACGCGATTCAGCTGTTTCAAACACGGGCGAGTCAATTAAGGTTCCTGTCGGGCAAGAAACATTGGGTCGGATCATGGATGTCTTGGGTAACCCAATTGATGAAAAAGGTCCTATTGGTGAAGAGACTAGAATGTCTATTCACCGAAAAGCACCTGCTTTCGATGAATTATCTGCAAGTAATGAATTGCTTGAATCAGGTATCAAAGTAATCGACTTAGTTTGCCCATTTGCTAAAGGTGGTAAAGTCGGTCTGTTTGGTGGTGCCGGTGTAGGTAAAACCGTTAACATGATGGAGCTTATCCGTAACATCGCGACTGAGCATGATGGTTTCTCAGTATTTGCTGGTGTAGGTGAGCGTACTCGTGAAGGTAATGACTTCTACCACGAAATGACAGACTCAAACGTAATCGACAAAGTATCATTAGTTTACGGTCAAATGAACGAGCCACCAGGTAACCGTTTACGTGTTGCCTTGACAGGTCTTACTATGGCTGAAAACTTCCGTGATGAAGGTCGTGACGTATTGTTCTTCGTTGATAACATCTACCGTTATACACTAGCTGGAACAGAAGTGTCAGCATTATTAGGCCGTATGCCATCAGCGGTAGGTTACCAACCAACACTTGCTGAAGAAATGGGTGTATTACAAGAACGTATTACATCAACTAAGATTGGATCGATTACCTCAATCCAAGCGGTCTACGTACCTGCAGATGATTTAACAGATCCATCACCAGCAACAACGTTTGCCCATTTAGATGCAACTGTTGTATTATCGCGCTCAATTGCTGAATTGGGTATTTACCCTGCGATTGATCCACTTGATTCTACAAGCCGCCAATTAGATCCTTTAGTTGTTGGTAACGAGCATTATGAAGTGGCGCGTGGTGTGCAAGGTACATTGCAACGTTATAAAGAATTGAAAGATATTATTGCAATTTTGGGTATGGACGAATTATCTGAAGAAGACAAATTAACTGTATCACGTGCTCGTAAGATCCAACGTTTCTTATCACAACCCTTCTTTGTAGCGGAAGTATTTACCGGTAGTCCGGGTAAATATGTCTCATTACAAGATACTATTGCTGGTTTTAAAGGCATTTTGAACGGTGACTACGATACCTTGCCAGAACAAGCATTTTATATGGTTGGTGGTATTGAAGAAGCAGTAGAAAAAGCGAAAACACTTTAAGTTTTCGGGAGAGACACTATGACGATGACTATACATGTTGATATCGTAAGCGCTGAAAAGGAAATTTTTTCAGGCCCTGCAGAAATTGTTTTTGCCTCAGGAGAGATGGGTGACTTGGGTATCTATCCTCGCCATACACCATTACTCACCAGTTTAAAGCCGGGTGAAGTTCGGGTGCAAATTGATGGTAAAGAAGAACAGTTTTATGTTTCTGGTGGCATGCTTGAAGTGCAACCGCAAGGAGTGACTATTCTAGCAGACACGGCATTGCGAGCAGAAGATGTAGATGAAGCTGCAGCCTTAGAAGCAAAAGCAGATGCAGAGCGTGCACTCAAAGATGGTGATGCCAAAATGGATATTGCAGAAGCACAAGCCAAAATGGCTGAAGCAATGGCGCAACTTCGTAGTATTGAGCGTATGAGAAAAGGTAAAAGCCATTAATCTTGCTTAAACACATAAGATTGAAAGGTTGTCTTAATGACAACCTTTTTTTTGTCAGAAATTTGTTAGAATAAATACAATTAAATTGGAAGACACTGTTTTATGTCATTAAGTATTGTAATCCTCGCTGCGGGCAAAGGCAGCCGAATGAAGTCGGCTATGCCGAAGATCATGCATAAGCTTGCTGGTACAACTTTGCTTGAGCACGTAATTGGTACTGCACGGAGTCTTTCGCCTAAAAGTCTGGCAGTGGTTTGTGGTAATGGTGCAGACCAAGTGCTACCTTTATTAGCAGAAAAAAATGTTGCCTCAGTAATGCAAGATCAGCAGTTAGGAACCGGGCATGCTGTGATGCAGGCAGAATCGCACTTCGCAGATGCTGAGCAAGTTTTAGTGTTATACGGTGATGTGCCACTAACACAACAATCAACTCTTGATGCCTTGGTTAACTGTGGCGGCGTAAATAGTTTACGAATTTTAACTACTCAATTGGCAGATCCGACGGGTTATGGTCGTATTGTTAGAGATGATGCGGGTAATGTTATCTGCATTACAGAGCAAAAAGATGCTGATCAGAAAACGCTGGCGATTAAAGAAGTAAATAGTGGCATTATGGTTTTGCCGGCAAAATGGTTAAGCGAATCACTCAGTAAACTGGGTAATAATAATGCCCAAGGTGAATACTATTTAACCGATATGGTGGCGTTAGCGGTTGAAGATGGCTTAAAAATTAACACAGTCTGCTGTGATGATAATGCCGAAGTGGCTGGCGTGAATACGCGTCAACAGTTGGCAGAGCTAGAGCGACATTATCAAAAATTACTAGCCAATGAATTGATGGTGAGGGGTGTGACATTAGCCGATCCAGCAAGACTTGATATTCGTGGTACAGTTAAAGCAGGCACTGACATAACCATAGATGTGAATGTTATTTTAGAAGGTGATGTTATCATCGAAGACAATGTTGAAATTGGCGCAAATTGCATTATCAAAGATTCAGTTATTGGCAAAGGTGCAATAATCTTAGCGAATAGCATGATAGATTCCAGTCAAGTGGGTGAAAATGTAAATATAGGTCCTTTTGCTCGCTTAAGACCCGGAACGGTATTAGCCGATAATGCCAAAATTGGTAATTTTGTCGAAACTAAAAATGCCAATATTGGCCAAGGTTCAAAAGTAAATCACCTCAGTTATATTGGTGATACCGATATGGGTAAAAATGTAAATATAGGCGCAGGCACTATTACCTGTAATTACGACGGGGCGAATAAATATCGGACTACCATTGGTGACAATGTATTTATCGGCTCTGATAGCCAGTTGGTCGCACCGATAACAGTCGAAGCAGGCGCAACAATAGGTGCTGGAACTACGCTACGAAAAAATGCGCCGGAGTCAGCACTCACACTCACAAAAAGTGTACAAAAAACAGTCGAAGGCTGGCAACGACCCAAGAAAATTAAAAAATAACAGTATAAAACACAAGGTCGTTCAGCTTAGGTTCAGCTAAAAATGGTAGATT